>NZ_JATABI010000015.1:0-62840 GCF_036533795.1 Vibrio sp. M250220
TCACTGTATTCCGGCAGCTCAAGCTCATCGAACGCCATGGCTGGCTCTTCCAGCGACGGCTCTTCAACAGACTCAGCAACAAGCGCTTCAGGTTCGAGTGCTGGGGCTTCTGCCACATCAGCCAATGCCTCTTCCTCACCAAACTCTGGCAAGTCTAGGTCATCCAACTCGAACGCTTCATCTTCTGCTTGCGGCTCTGTGAGCTGTTGTGCAGGTTCTGCATCGGCTAGTGCATTTTGTTCTGTTTCCAGCTCATCATGCTGCGCAATATCGGCTAGATCTAACTCTTCCTGCTCGATATTTTCATCCGCAGAAAGTGAAGCCAGCACATCTCCCGACTGGATGGTTTCTGGTTGCCCATCATCAATTAACCAATCATCATCTTGTGGAATGCCAAATTCATTCTCGATAGCTTCTGGCATTGGTGCGCTGGACTCTTTTGGAGTCTCTGAAGTCTCTGAAGTCTCTGAAGTCTCTGAAGTCTCTGAAGTCTCTGAAGTCTCTGAAGTCTCTGAAGTCTCTTTTAGTGTTTCGTTAAGCTCCTGCTGCGCAAGTACATCTTCTTGCTCAATTTGCGGCTGTTCTGATCCCGCTTCAGACTCAAACTCATCGAGTTCAACCCTAGGTTGTTGCTCAACGCTGACGGTCTCTTGTTCTGGAGTGTGACCTTCAACTTCGTCAATCGCAGACGTCAGCCAATCATCTTCTTCATCAGAGTCTTGTTCATCAAAGTCTTGTTCATCAGACGTCACTTCCGCCGCGTCAGTAACCGCAGATTCACCAACAGGATCCAGTTCGGATTCCAGCGCTTCATCTTCAAGTTCGTCGATATCAAATTGTGGGTTTTCGACTTCCTCAATGGCTGACGTTAACCAATCATCTTCTGGCTCTGGCTCTGGCTCTGGCTCTGGCTCTGGCTCTGGCTCTGGCTCTGGTTCAGGCTCAGATATCTGCTGTTCAGTGTCAATAGTGACATCATCCACAAGCTGAGGTTCTTGCAAGTCATCTAGGTCTAACTCATCAAGTAACGGATCCGCTTCAGGAGCAGAGTTGATCATGTCATCAATAAAATCATTGCTAGAGAAGACTTTTTCAACTTGTGGCTCTACAACTGTCTCTTCTGCTAGAACGTCTGATTGCGCCTCAACCTCGGTGCTCTCAATTTCAAGTAGCTGCTCAAACAGGTCAGTCGCGTCGTCACCCAGTTCGTATTCAGTCTTGGATGAATCTGATTCGACAAGCTCCTCAATCAGTTCGGTGCTTTGTGAAAGATTCACCTCTTCCGTATCTAGGTCTCCGCCAATCAGTTCATCAAGCTCAGCATCTAGGTCAAACTCATCTTCACCCTCAGCACCGTCGACGATGTCATCCAGTAAATCCGTGCTGTCTTGCGTAAACTCTTCATCAGCGCCAATCAGTTGATCAAATACATCGGATTGAGTGCTCGGTTGCGGTGCTTCATTCAAGCTATCTTCAACAAGCTCATCGAGCAACTCGGTGCTTTCCGAGCTTATTTCAACACTTTCCTCGTCTAATAACTCATCAAGAAGTGCTGTCTCATCAATGGAATTTGCTTCTAGCGCCTCTAGATCGGCCTGCGCTTCCATCTGAGCAAATATGTCATCAATTTCATCATCAGACGCGAAATTTGGCTCACTCAGGTCTTTACTCGATTCATCACTCAAATCGAACGATTCGGCACCTTCGTCAAGTAAGCTATCGAAATCAAGATCATCGCTGCTCTCGCCCTGCACCTCACTAAATAGGTCATCAAGAAGAGATTGATCCAGTTCCGTTGAGCCGAGATCTTCGCTATCACCATCTCCGGCCAGTAAAGAGTCAAACTCGTCTTGTGAGAATTCACCATCGTCGGATAAGTCAAACCCTTCATCATCGTCTGGGTCATCAATAATGACTTCATCTAAAGCACGTTCCATCTCTTCGAGACCAAGCGCTTTTTCATCGCCATTCACGCTGATGCCATTTGAGCTCATGTCTACATCAGTTAACGACTCGTCAAGATCACCATCATCACCAATTCCGGCAAATGGATCATCTCCATCCTCGCCTTCTAAGTTGAAATCGAGGTCGCTGTCATCTAAGTCAGCAAATACGTTGTCTTCATCAGCCTGTTTGCCATCAATGTCACTGTCGTCACCAAATAGCTGCTCGCTATCCGAGTCACCGAAGAGATCGTCATCCAGCAACAAATCATCATCAATATCATCGTTGAGGGTTTCTGGGACAATCGGTGCCACAGGCTGAACTGGTTGCTGTTCAGCTACGGTTTGTTGAGCGTCTTCTTTCTTACGACGTCCAAGTAACATCACCACAAACAAACCAATTAATAAACCTGGAATGATCGCTAACGCCGCAACCAACCAAGTATTCGAGAATAACTGGTCCATCGCTGAAGGCGCCATTTTCTGCTCTTCAGCCACTCGTTGACGTTCCGCTTCAAGCAGTTTCTCTACTTCATTGCGAATACGGTTTTCGTCGCCCAGTTCATCTTTTAGTACATCGACTTCTGACTGAACTTCAGCAAGCATTAGGCGCAATTTGTGATTTTTTTCTTCGAGTGCAAGTAGCTCAGTTTCAGAGCTTTCAAGCTGGTTTTCTAGAGAACTGACCTGTTTTTGCTTTTCTTGCTCTGCGATAACTTGTAGTTCACTGCCGGTTTCTGTTTGTTCAGGCTTCGTCGCAGATGGCTCAGTGGTCGCTTCTGTCACAGGTGGACGAGCAGTAACCGTAGGTTTTACCTTCTCAGCGGTGACTGGGGTAACGTTTTTGCCCAAACGTGCTTGATGAGAAGCCATGACATTAACGGCTTCTTGCTTGCTTACAGCGCGAACCTGTTCTAAAGATGGGATACGAATGGTACTGCTTGGAATAAGCTCATGGATATTCTGATTGTCAAACGCTTGAGGGTTTAATTGAAAAATGGCGTAAAGCGTTTGTTGCACAGTCACCGACGGAGAAGGACGCAACTGCGTAGCAATACTCCAAAGTGTTTCCTGCTCAGAAGTGGGGCCATAAAAACGAGAAGGCTCGGTTGTAGCGCGTGAATTACGTGAAAGAGGCTCTGAGAACTGGGGAGATGACTGGATCTCGCCGTTAGGCCCTTTAAGGCGAATGCTCTCCGCGCTTACTGGCGATGTTTGAGTCACGGCAACTATTGCTAATGGCAATAATAGACGCTGTAGTAGTCGACGCATATAAGGCTCAGCTATGTGCTCAATTAAATAAAATACAATGATCTGTTAAATATATCGGATAAACCCACCAAAACTATAGGTATAGAGGTAAAAAATGTGTGTCCAACGCCATATTCGCATTAATCTCACATAAATTTTCTCGATTCGATTAAAAAAGCCCCACTTGAAAGCGAGGCTTCAATAACAATCTAATTTCGAGATCAGTAGTAATCGCGAATCAAGACTTCAGCAATCTGAACAGCATTGGTCGCTGCACCTTTTCTAACATTGTCAGCAACAACCCATAGGTTTACACCACTATGGTGGCTAATGTCGTTACGGATACGGCCAACCATGACGTGATCTTTACCACCAGCGTCGCGAACTTGAGTCGGGAAATCTTCACCTTGGAATACTTCTACGCCTTCCGTTTGTTCCAATAGGTTAATCACCTCTTGAGCATCAATTGGCGCACAAGTTTCAACGTGAATGGCTTCCGCGTGACCGTAAAAGACAGGTACACGAACACAAGTTGGGTTCACGGTAATCGCTGGGTCATTGAAGATTTTCTGGGTTTCCCACACCATCTTCATCTCTTCACGGGTGTAACCATTTTCCATGAACTGATCAATCTGTGGGATACAGTTGAATGCGATTTGCTGTGAAAATTCACTGTTCTCAGCTGGCATACCGTTAAGCAGTTTTGCCGTTTGACCAGCGAGTTCATCAATGCCAGCTTTACCCGCACCAGAAACTGACTGATAAGTCGATACGTTAATACGCTCAATACCAACCGCATCATGAATTGGCTTCAGAGCTACCAGCATTTGAATCGTTGAGCAATTTGGGTTGGCGATAATATTGCGGTTACGAAACTCTGCAATGGCTTCAGGGTTCACTTCAGGTACAACAAGTGGGATATCGTACTCATAACGGAACTGTGACGTATTATCGATCACAATTACACCTTCGTCCGCTGCAATCGGAGCCCATTTTGCCGACAGTTCACCACCGGCAGAGAATAAAGCGATATGAGCTTGTGACCAGTCAAATTCTTCGACGTTTTGCACACGTACGGTTTTACCGTTAAAACGGTAAGTCTTTCCTTCACTGCGTTCACTGGCTAGCAGATATAGCTCACCGACTGGAAACTTGCGCTCTTGTAGCACTTCTAAAATAGTTTCACCGACCGCGCCGGTCGCACCTAATACGGCAACGTTATATTGTTGGCTCATTGACTTACCTCAACCTGAAAACCTAATTTTTCTAGGGGTGATAAACGACAACTGTCATCACCGACTAATGTGACGGCACTGTATTCTCGACGATCCCAGTAGTTCTTACGCATCAGGTCGAATGAACCTGGCTGACTGATCTCGCGACGGAATAAGGCGTCATCTTTACGCACATCGTAGACGAGCTGAGTGATGTTATGCAGCGTAGCTTCATCCCAATCACGATCCAATACCAGCTTAGGTACAGGAGCGGTTGGCAGCAAGTCACTGGCGTGCGCACGTAATTCGTTATCTAAGAACTCACAGTAGCTATTGAAAATCATCGTTGTTCCGCGAGCTTTGCCCTCTAGACCATACCCAGCGACATGAGGGGTTGCGAATGCTAGCAGAGGCAGAAGCTCCATATCAACCTCTGGCTCAAATTCAAACACATCTAACGCTGCAATAAAGCCATCGTTGCGCTGTAAACGTGCTTTTAGAGCCGAATTGTCAACGACTGGACCACGAGCGGCATTGATTAAAATTTGGTCACCGCGTAACGTATTGAGGACTTCTTCATCGATCAAATGATGAGTAGGATGCTTGCCACCCCGAGTAATCGGTGTGTGGAGAGTAATGATATCGGCTTGACTCAACAGCGCCTCAAGAGGTGTAAACTGACGCGAATCCCCCGCATCTTGCTTAGGTGGATCGTTAATCAATACCTTGATTCCTACACCTTGCAAACATTGTTGCAAGTAACTGCCAACCTGCCCGGCACCAATGATACCAACCGTTTTATCAAAAACAGAAAAACCGTGTTGTTGAGCCAGTACCATCATGACACTGAACGCGTATTCTGCGACCCCTACTTTGTTACAACCCGGTGCCGCGGTGAAAAATATTCCTCGCTCTCGAAGTAAATCCTGATCAACATGGTCCATCCCCGCGGTTGCCGTCCCGACAAATTTGAGTTTGTTCGCTTTTGATAGCAGTTTTGCGTTGACCTTAGTAACAGAACGAATCATCAAGGCGTCGACATCGACAAGGTCATCTTCAGTTAGTGTACGACCAGATTTTAGAACCACTTCGCCAAGCTGGCTAAAAAGCTGCTCTGCATAAGGCATATTTTCATCAATAAGGATTTTCATCTGTCTGTAGAGTGGGGTTGAATTGCAATGGGATTGATTGTGCAGAAAAGGCTCCTCAGTGTCGAGGTAATAATGCACTCAGGTAGCGATAAAGGGTAAAGAGAAAAATGCCCGGCTAAATAGCTGGGCAATAGTCCAGAACAAAAGGATCTTAACCCGCTCTCCATGGGCTAAAGTCTGCGTCTGTTAGGCTAACCTTTACTAATAAAGATTAGCCAGCTCTGGAAACTGGATTGCGAAGCATCATCTGCTCAGCAAATTCAGCTAGCCTTGGTACTTCTTGATCACTAATGTTGCGTTCGTACCACCAAAGCCAAAACTGTTTGACATCACGGTCGTTAGCTCGACATCACGCTTTTCAGTCACGATATCTAGGCCCTTAGCCGCTTCATCTAAATTAGCAATGTTAATGCTTGGAGCGATGAAATCATTGGTCAGCATTAACGTTGAGTAAATTGCTTCGTGCACACCAGCAGCACCTAGTGCGTGACCTGTCATTGCTTTAGTTGCAGAAATAGCTGGGCTGTTGTTACCGAATAGATCTTGGATTGCACCCAGTTCTTTAACGTCACCAACTGGTGTTGATGTGCCGTGTGTGTTGACGTAGTCAATAACATCCACATCTTGCATCGCCATTTTCATACAACGCACTGCGCCTTCACCAGAAGGAGCAACCATGTCATAACCGTCTGAAGTCGCGCCATAGCCTACGATTTCACCGTAGATTTTCGCGCCGCGTGCTAATGCGTGTTCGAGTTCTTCGATCACCATCATGCCACCGCCGCCAGAGATAACAAAACCGTCACGGTCAGCATCGTAAGTACGAGAAGCTTGGTCTGGAGTCTCGTTGTACTTAGTCGATAGTGCTCCCATAGCATCAAACATCATAGTTTGAGACCAATCTAGTTCTTCACCACCACCAGCAAAAACGATGTCTTGTTTGCCTAGTTGGATAAGCTCCATCGCATGACCAATACAGTGTGCTGACGTCGCACACGCAGAACTCATAGAGTAGTTCACGCCACGGATTTTAAATGGTGTCGCCAAACACGCAGATACGGTTGAAGACATAGTACGAGGTACCATATATGGACCAACACGTTTCACGCCTTTTTCACGCATAGTGTCAGTTGCGACAGTTTGGTTTAGTGCCGATGCACCGCCAGAACCTGCAACAATACCAGTACGGTCGTTAGATACCTGTTCGTCGGTTAAACCTGCATCTTCAATTGCTTGCTGCATTGATAGGTATGCATAAGCAGCCGCATCACCCATAAAGCGCATCTGTTTACGGTCAATGTGTTCTGCTGGGTTAATCTTTAAGTCACCCCAAACCTGAGAACGTAGGCCGTGTTCTTTAAACTGCTCAGAGGCAGTAATACCAGATTTACCTGCTTTAAGAGACGCTAAAACTTCTTCGACGTTGTTACCGATACTTGAAACAATACCCATACCGGTGATTACGACTCGTTTCATTATGACATTCCTATAATTCAAAAATCCGCCTGATAATAACTAAGATAGCGGGGAAAAGTGGTCAGCTTTCCTCTAAAACCGTACAATTGCAATCATATTATCGTCTTTATTCACATTATTTCCGACACTATGACCTCGATTACTAATGCCCAACTAGGCTGGAACGAAGCTGGAACCCCTGTTTCCGACCAGTTTGATGATGTCTATTTCTCCAACGTCAATGGACTAGAAGAGACTCGCTACGTGTTCTTACACCAGAATCATCTGCCACAAAGATGGCAAGAATGTGATCAACGTAGATTTGTCATCGCAGAGACTGGCTTCGGAACTGGACTTAATTTCTTAGCCGTTTGGCAATGGTTTGCTCAATTTAGGCAACAAAATCCAACTTCGCCATTACAAGAGCTGCATTTCGTGAGCTTTGAAAAATATCCGTTGAGTAAAAACGATCTCATCAAGGCTCACCAATCGTGGCCTGAACTGGCAGAGTATGCGGAAAAGCTGCAAAAACACTACCCTATCGCGGTACCAGAATGTCATCGAATTGTACTAGACGATGGAGCTATAACGCTTGATTTATGGTTTGGTGACATTAAAGATTGCATGCCAAAAGTGCCTGTTTCTGAGCAAGGTCTCGTCGACGCTTGGTTCTTAGATGGGTTCGCACCAAGCAAAAACCCAGAAATGTGGAACCAAGACTTATTTAACGGTATGGCAAAATTAGCGAAACGTGATTGTACTTGCGCGACATTCACGGCTGCGGGTTTTGTACGTCGAGGTCTCATTGAAGCGGGCTTCGCAATGAAGAAAGTCAAAGGCTTTGGCACCAAACGAGAGATGATCGCGGGCGCACTTTTAGAGAAGCAGCCACACACGAACATGATACCTTGGTTTGCTCGTCAGCCAAGTCAGAGTGGTGAATCCGTCGCTATTATTGGTGGTGGCATCGCCAGTGCCACACTTGCCACTACCCTTGTCCGACGCGGAAAAAAAGTCACGCTCTACTGTCAAGATAGTGCACCTGCTGAAGGCGCTTCAGGAAATCGACAAGGCGCAGTCTATCCTTTACTGAATGGTACACACGAAGGCGTGTCCCGAGTATTTGCGCCAGCATTCTTGTTTGCCCGTCAATTTGTTGAACAAGCTGCACAGCAAATAGAGTTTGACCACCAATGGTGTGGTGTAACGCAGCTAATGTGGGATCAAACAACCAACGTTAAGCTTAACAAAATGCTTGAAGGTAACTTTGATAGTCAGCTCATTCGTAAACTCGATGCTCAACAGACCAACGACGTTGTTGGCCTTCCTCTCGATATGGAAAGCGTTCACTACCCGCTTGGTGGTTGGTTAAGCCCTGCTCAGCTAACCAAAGGGTTACTGGATAAACTCGCGGAAAACCCTTTATTTGCCTCTTACTTCAACTGCAAAATTGAACAGCTAGACTGGCAGGAAGATTCCCAGAGCTGGACTTTGGTAAGTCATAACGCGTCATTCCAACACGATACCGTCGTCATTGCCAACGGCCATCTGTTTGACCAATTTACTCAAGCTGCGCATGTCCCATTAGGGAAGGTCAAAGGTCAAGTCAGTCACATTCCAACGACAGAGACGCTGGAGAAACTCAAGACCGTATTGTGCTATGACGGCTACATGACCCCCATGAACCCGAATAACCGCCATCACTGCATTGGCGCTAGCTATGATCGCTCTCATCTCAACAATGAGTTTGACCCTGTGGCGCAACAAGACAATGGTGACAAACTGCGCAAATGCGTACCAAACCAAGCTTGGCCACTCCAAGTTGATACGTCATCGAATCAGTCGCGTCAGGGCATACGCTGTGTAAGTCGAGACCATCTGCCATTTGTTGGCAACCTTGGTCAGTTTGAAAAAATCAAAGCTTGCTATCAAAACCTTCAACAAACAACAATTGATAGTGCTGAACAAGTACCACAATATCCAAACTTGTTCTGCCTATTAGGTTTAGGCTCACGAGGGCTAAGTTCAGCGCCGCTGCTAGCGGAAACGCTCGCCTCTCAGATCTGTGGTGATCCGCTGCCTCTACCTGTGGATGTTTTGGAAAGCTTACACCCTAGTCGAATGTGGGTTCGCAAATTGAGAAAAGGGAAAGCCATTACGGAACTGTAATTAGCCTCAGAACAAAAAAACGCAGTCTCTTACACTGCGTTTTTTATCTGTAGTCACTGAGCTTGGTTAGGCTAGCTTAGCAACCGCGGCTTTGATTTCATCTGCAATGTCTTGGTTGGTAATCGCCGCAGTTTCAAAGTCAAAGTTATCATAGAAACTTGGGACGGATACCGACGCCTTCACATCAGCACCAAAGTAAGGAGCCGAAGCTGTGGCGGCAGCAAGAACCGTTTGTGCACCACCAGGGCCAGGAGATGTCGCCAAGTAAACAACGGGCTTGTTTTGGAACACACTGCGATCAATGCGAGTCGCCCAGTCAAATAGGTTTTTGTATGCCGCTGGGTAGTAGCCATTATGTTCAGCATAAGAGACAACAATGGCATCCGCTTCAGCAAGATCAGCGAGAAACTCTCTTGCGCCTTCAGCTTGTCCAATTTCTTTTTCTTTGTCTTCACTAAACATCGGAACTGAATAATTGTTGATGTCTAAGACTTGTACCTGCGCACCTTCCACTTGTTGAGCGGCATAGGTTGCTAACGCTTTGTTGATTGATGTTGAACTGTTTGATGCCCCAAATGCTATGATCTTCATAACTGCTATCCTGTTGTGTCTCAGTATGAGCACTAGAATATCGAGCAGCCAATCACGCAACAAGCGCAAAAATACAAAGAGATTGTTCGAAAAATTCGAACAACCTCTTAGACGATAGATTGACGTCGCCGTTGGTTAAGCGTTGTTTACCAGCTCTAACCACAAATCATTGACTATAATACGGTCTGCCGGCGTCAGCTCCGAACGTGCTGCATCCAAACTTTCCTGAATACGACTCTTTAATGTTTCCACATCATTAATGCCATCTTCTTCGCACGAAGCGGCAGAAAGCGAAATATGACCACGCAGATAACCACCAGCAAAAAGTTCATCATCTGACGCCGTCGAAATACGTGCATCTATTAGCTCAAGTAGCTGCTCTTCAAATTCAATAATCATTTTGCGATGTCGCCTAATCAGTTTGCTTCTCAAAAAGAGCGCCAAGCTTCTCACATTGAGAATTTCAACGCAAACCCTATATACAGCAAGGCCTGATAGTGTGGCATGAACAATGCAGTTTCCCTTATATCGCTCAGCCAAAACAGGGAATGACAATGAAATTAAAACGTATAAATCAGCGCTTCCTACTACTCTTTGCATGTTGTAGCTACAGCATTTATTACGCGCCATCCAGCCACGCTGGAGACGTCAGCTTTGGTGAATGTCCCACTGAGGCATTCCTTATCCAAAACCCCACAGGAACTCCCGTCGCGTTTGGTGTGAACATCGATTTAGGCAGTTATCGCGTCATGCCCTCTACTCTGGGTTTAGCCAATCTAAATGGGATAGGTTTTAGTGAACATGACCGATTCATTTATGGCTGGGACTATGATGTTAATGGCGAACTCGGAACGCTCGCATCGACGCCAACAATAACCTTGCCTATAGCCTAGACGCCGACGGTTATCTCTGGGTCGTGGATGCTACACAAGGCACTGCCACGCGTATGAATCAGGTGCTCAATGAAGCTCAACTTGGTTTCAACTTTACCTTCGGTGCGATTTACTTTGATGTGGATGGATACCTCTACGCCAGTAATAACAGCAATGGCTATATTTTCAAAGTCACCCTGAACAATCCTCATATACCAGGGACGTCAGACTACTCGTCATGGCAGCCTAGTGCGAACCTGACTGCTTACGGTCCATCAAGTAATTCGAATGATGGTGCTCGATGTGCGTCAGCGCCTGTCGAAGCCGCAGAGTTGACCGACTTTGGCGACGCACCAGGTGGAAGCTAACGACAACAGTCTCAAATCTGTCTATAGCGTTGATGTCGATGTCATTCTGAGCCAACTGGCTGACAAGCAGGCCTATATATCGATATGCGACAATAGCTTCGCTCAGGGTGATGCTGACCTCGTCGACTACGAGAGCTGTTTGGCCAAATCATCGTTGACTGCGGGGCTGGCAGAATTCGATTTAAGAGTAGTCAATCATTGCGACTCACTGATTTCCGTCATTTGGGTGATGGAGCCGGATCAGACTCCACTCGTCTACACGTTCGACTACAGCGGCCAGAAAAAGAATACTTGGCTTATTCAGTAGCGTTAGGCTACTTAACTTCAAACTGCGCAGGCGTGAGTTCCGCGATACTGTAGAATTCACGTAGCGCATCAGACAACATTTGAACTCTGAGCGGTAATCCCACCTGAAGAATTGACATCACCTCAGCGTGAACTTTGGCCATAAACGCCAAACGATCCGGTTCAAAGCTACCATTGAGATTGTCACAACTGACAGTGAACGGAAAGCCTGCACTGGCGGATAATATCCATTCGTATGCTTGCGGGCGGATTTCTACTTTTTCGAATTCAGCTTGCACGGCTTGAGTGCGTCCATCAGGCTCATACCAATAACCAAAATCTTCCACTAAGCGACGCTCTGGCCCAGCCACGCACCAATGGGCAATCTCATGCATTCCTGACGCATAGAAACCACGAGCAAAAATAATGCGATGATAGGGGTAGTCATTGTCAGCAGGAAGATAGATTGGCTCATCTCCCCCTAACTCCAACTTGGTGTTGTATGAGTGAAAAAAAGTCGTGTTAAAGATATTGATTAAGTCTTGATACTCGTGGGTCATAGCTAAATTAACGGGCTGGTACTATCGCGGTCTGCATTCTCTCATTTTTGCTGAAAAATGCAAAACCCTACTTAGTGTATTGATATTAGAAATAGTAATCTGAAAAACGTTTTCGTATTCATAAAAACTCATTCGTCATAGATCACATTTCCCACTACACTCACGCCTTAAATTTCTTCTTCATTGCCGAGCATTTCCGGCCATTTCTTGAGAATTCATTATGCTGCTCAGTGTTTTATATATTATTGGTATCACAGCGGAAGCGATGACGGGAGCACTAAGTGCGGGTCGTCGAAAAATGGATTGGTTTGGAGTCATGCTGGTTGCAAGTGCCACGGCCATCGGTGGCGGCACAGTACGCGATATTCTTCTCGGTCATTACCCACTAGGCTGGGTAAAGAATCCCGAGTTTCTTGCGATCACTTGTATCGCAGGCGTACTGACAACGGGGCTAGCTAAGTGGGTCATTAAACTTAAAGGCCTGTTCATTCGATTGGATGCGCTAGGACTGATCGTTTTTAGTATCATTGGTACCAAAGTGGCAATGGGTATGGGGCATCATGTCTTGATTTGTATGGTATCAGCGCTCGTAACTGGCGTGTTTGGTGGCCTACTGCGTGACCTAATCTGTCGTCAAACACCACTTGTACTGCATGAGGAACTGTACGCATCTGTCGCTCTCGTAGCTTCTGGTTTGTATTTAGGACTTTTAGAGCTCGGCATTGATGATGTGACTGCGACCATTTCAACTCTCGTTGTTGGTTATGTACTTCGTATGGCTGCGGTGCGTTTCAAATGGCGCTTACCTTCATTCAACCTTGAAGCTGAAGGCTCGTTGCACTGATCACGCCAGCAATTCGATAGCCACAACGGTAACCGGCTCGATTTTTACCATTTCCTTATCGCATATAAAAAGCCCCGACTCACATGTCGGGGCTTTTATCAATCAGAGCTTATATCTGCGGCGTTTCTGTGGTCACACCATGGTTTTGACCACGGTGACGCAGCAGATGATCCAGTACTACGATTGCCAGCATAGCTTCAGCAATCGGAACAGCGCGGATACCAACACATGGGTCGTGACGACCTTTGGTAATCAGTTGAGTCGATTCACCCTGCTTAGTAATCGTCTCACCAGGAACAGTGATGCTTGAGGTCGGCTTAAGCGCAATGTTGGCTACAATATCTTGCCCTGTTGAGATGCCACCTAAGATACCGCCAGCGTGGTTACTCGCAAAGCCACTTGGCGTCAGTTCATCACGGTGCTGGCTGCCTTTTTGACGAACAACATCAAAGCCATCACCAATCTCTACACCTTTCACCGCGTTAATGCTCATAAGTGCATGCGCAATGTCCGCATCTAGGCGGTCGAATACCGGTTCACCCAGACCAACGGGAACATTTGTTGCGACGACTTGCAGTTTTGCACCGATTGAATCACCTTGTTTCTTGAGGTCACGGATCAGTTGATCAAACGCTTCAACTTTATCGACATCAGGACAGAAAAATGGATTGTTTTCAATTTCATCCCAATCCACTTTATCAATCGCCACATCGCCCATTTGCGATAGATAAGCACGGATCTCTACCCCAAATTCTTGTTTCAGGTATTTCTTAGCGATTGATCCCGCCGCAACACGCATCGCTGTTTCGCGGGCAGATGAACGGCCACCACCACGATAATCACGAACACCATATTTCTGATGGTAAGTGTAGTCTGCATGCCCTGGGCGAAACTTATCTTTGATTTCCGAATAATCTTTGGAACGCTGGTCGGTATTTTCGATCAAAAGACCGATAGAAGTCCCTGTGGTTTGACCTTCAAATACGCCAGACAAAATTTTCACCTCATCTGGTTCACGACGAGCGGTGGTATAACGAGAAGTGCCTGGTCGACGGCGGTCCAAATCGATTTGAATATCTGCTTCGGTGATTTCAAGACCCGGAGGGCATCCGTCGACAATACATCCTAGCGCGATACCATGACTTTCTCCGAATGTTGTCACTCGAAAATGTTGCCCGATACTGTTTCCTGCCATTACTTCCTCAAATTTGTTTCGCCCTTGTATACAGAGCTTTACACTTCAATTATTAGTTATTTCATAGTCGCCTTATTGCGGTTTGATGTAAACCCCTAAAGACCATTTTACGCGCATAAAAAAACGCCAAGTCGTGAATCAAAGATCAAACCACTTGGCGCTATGAAGTTTTGCTCAAACTTTAAGCATTAATCTCGGTAGATTGAGAACTCATCTTTGACGGCTAGCATCTGATCGCGAGTTAGCATAAATACCCCGTGACCACCGTTCTCGAACTCAATCCAAGTAAATGGAATATGTGGGTACTGTTCCATCATGTGAACCATAGAGTTACCCACTTCACAAATAAGAATACCGTTATCCGTTAAGTAATCTGGCGCATTCGCTAGGATACGGCGAACAATTTTAAGCCCATCTGTACCCGCAGCTAGGCCTAACTCAGGCTCATGAGTAAACTCTTCAGGCAGACTGTTCATGTCTTCTTGGTCAACGTACGGTGGGTTGGAGACAATCAGGTTGTACTTCTCTTTTGGTAGATCACGGAACAGATCTGAACGGATTGGAAAAACTTGCTGCTCCATACCGTGATCCTGAACGTTAAGCTCAGCAACTTGTAGTGCGTCAGTAGAGATGTCTATCGCATCAACTTCCGCTTCAGGGAACGCATGTGCACAGGCGATGGCGATACAGCCGCTACCGGTACAAAGATCCATGATACGTGTCGGTTCTTCGATCAACCAAGGTTGGAATTCAGCTTGAATCAACTCACCGATTGGCGAACGAGGTACAAGTACACGTTCATCAACGAAAAACTCTAAGCCACAGAACCAAGCACGGTTAGTTAGGTAGGCTGTAGGCGTACGCTCATTGATACGCTTCACCACGCGCTCAACGATACGCATACGCTCACTGGTGGTCAGGCGCGAGTTCAATACATGCGGAGGCACATCGATTGGCAGGTACAATGTTGGCAGGATTAGCTGTACCGCTTCATCCCATGCGTTATCAGTACCGTGACCATAAAATAGGTTTGCGGCGTTGAAACGACTGACGGTCCAACGAATCATATCTTGAAGCGTATGAAGTTCTGACACCGCTTCTTCTACAAAAATCTTATCCAAAATTGCCTCCGAAAAGCGCTACAATACTGCTCATTACATTTTAAAGTATTAATGAATAATCCCATGAGCAAAAAAGACACCGATATGGATGATGACTTCGCCCTTTTTAGGGATGCAGTACAAGGCGTAAAAAAGTTGTCACAGGATACCATAGTCCAGCAGCCAAAAAAAAATACTAAGCAAAAAGAAATTAAGCGAACTTCTAGAGAAGCGAGCGATGCTGAGTTCTATTTCTCTGACGAGTTTGTTCCACTTTTGAATGAAGAAGGACCAACGCGTTATGCTCGCGATGACGTGTCGCAGTATGAAGTAAAAAGACTACGTCGAGGCGTTTATGTCCCTGACGTTTTTCTCGATATGCACGGCATGAATCAACAGGAAGCCAAACGCGAACTGGGGGCGATGATCGCCTACTGTATAAAGAACGAAATTTCCTGTGCGTGTGTTCAACACGGCATCGGTAAACACATACTCAAACAAAAAGCACCACTATGGCTCGCTCAGCACCCAGATGTGATGGCTTTCCATCAGGCTCCACTCGAGTTCGGTGGAGATGGCGCTCTGTTGGTACTCCTTTCTATACCCGAAAAATAGCCCGTTGCTTCTAACCTGCTATTTTCTCAGTTCTGGAGGAATAGGTAGCTCGGAGGTTTTAAGATTTGGCCTTTGTCCACCACGTTTTCGATACTGTTTCAATTGGAATACATAGGCAAGAATTTGTGCCACCGCAGTAAACAAGCCATCCGGTATTTCCTGCTCTAATTCGGTTGAATGGTATAGAGCACGTGCAAGAGACGGCGCAGGAATCACGTAGATGTCGTGTTCACGTGCCACTTCACGAATCTTGAGCGCCATGTGATCCGTACCTTTCGCCACAACGATTGGCGCTCGGTCACTATCTTGTTTATATCGCAATGCCACGGAGAAATGCTCCGGGTTGGTGATGATTACATCAGCCTGAGGCACTTCGGCCATCATACGTCGTTGAGCAGCTTCACGCTGGAGCATACGAATACGGCCTTTCACTTCAGGCTTACCCTCTGTTTCCTTGTACTCGTCTTTAACCTCTTGCTTGGTCATTTTAAGTTGGTTGGCGTGTTGCCAAATCTGAAATGGGATATCGATCGCTACCACCAGCAACAAGGTACAGCTAATCAGCAATATAAAATTAAGCAGGATATCGAGCGCGTGAAAGATGTTCTGTGGGTAAACATCCATACTGAGTTGGAACAAATCTTCTTTGGCGGCATTAATGAGATAAAAGGCCATCCCAGACACTAAAGCTACTTTGAGAATAGACTTAATCAGTTCTACCCAGCTTTGCAGGCCGACCATTCGTTTGAGGCCACTCAGTGGATTCATCTTCGACCACTTCGGCATCGCCGCTTCAACTGAAAAGTTAATGCCACCGACCCCAGCGGCTCCAGCCAGCGCAGCCACAAATAGTGTTATCAGGATCAACAGAAGGGGAAGAATCAGATTCGACAATGATCCGAGCGCAATATCGAACAGCTTAACCTGATCAAATATCTCTTCACGTGACAAAGTAAACAACCGCCCCATAGCATTTAATAGAGCGCGAGCTAAGCTCTCTCCAAACCACATCAGTGCAACTGAACCAATTACCAGTACTGAAACCGACGCCAATTCTTTAGACCTTGCAACCTGCCCTTTTTCTCGAGCCTGTTGCAAGCGCCTGGGCGTGGCGTCTTCTGTGCGTTCTTGACCGTCTGACTCTGCCATTCAGCCTCCTAACAATTCAGCCTGATAAAGGAACAGATCTGCTGTTCACCTTGTAACCAGAATAGCTCATAGTGGTTGTAGAGTCCGGCGATGATGTACCAACAAAGCAATAGACCCACCATCAAAGCAAAAGCGAAGCCGAGCGAGAAAATATTCAACTGCGGGGCAGCACGTGTCATCACGCCGAAGGATAAGTTGATCGTTAGCAACGCAATAATTCCAGACAATGACATACTCAGCGCGACTTTAAACATGATTCCAAGCCATAACGCCAGTTCTCTAAAATCCACAGTCGTTAATGAACCCGTTCCAATTGGGATGGATTTAAAACTCATCACCACTAGCATTATCATTTTGAGATGACCATCGGTCGCGAGGAAAAACATGGTTGCAAGGAACATAAACAATTGACCAAGCAATGGGGTATTTTGACCGTTCGCTGGGTCAACCATTGAGGCAAAACCCAAACTCGCCTGCATACCGAGGATCTGACCAAGAATAACAAAGGTTTGAATCATAAATTGGGTCACAGTCCCCATCGCGACACCGATAATGACCTGTTCTAGCAAAGTCATAAAACCCGCAAAAGAGACTAGTTCAATATTGTCTGGTACCGCGGGGATGGCTGGCATCACCGCAAAAGTGATCGCTAAACCTAGGTAGAGACGTACTCGAGTAGACACGAATCGCGCTCCCGTCACCGACATCACCATCAGCATGGCAGCAATGCGGGTATAAGGCCAAAAGTAATTGGCGATCCAATCTAAAACTAGGCTAGGCGGATACTCCATAGTCAAACCTAGTAGAGAACTTGGGGTAAACGCTCGATCATGCTAAAGAAAAACTCCATCAGCATCTGCGTCATCCAGTGAGCAAACAGCATCAAAGCCAGCAGTGTAACAATCAAACGTGGCAAGAAGCTCAGTGTTTGTTCGTTAATGGACGTTGCGGCTTGAAAGATAGCGACCACTAAACCAATCAGTAGACTGGGAATAATGATCACACACACCATGATGAGAACCATCCATAGCGATTCACGAAACAGCTCAACAAACATTTCAGGAGTCATTGGCTTCCTCCCGTCACAAAGCGAAACTGCCGGCTAACGTCGACAATATCAGGTTCCAGCCGTCGACCAGCACGAACAGCATCAATTTAAAAGGTAACGATACAATCATTGGCGACAGCATCATCATACCCATTGCCATCAGAACCGAAGCCACCACAAGGTCAATGATTAAGAACGGTAAGAACAGCATAAAACCAATTTGGAATGCAGTTTTGAGTTCTGAGGTGATGAAAGCTGGGATTAATACCGCCATTGACACATCTTCCGGCGCTGTCGCTGTCGAACCAGAAATATTGACGAAGGTTTCTAAGTCCTTTACTCGAGTCTGCTTGAGCATAAAGTCTTTCATTGGCGTTTGAGCCAAGTCAAACGCTTGTCGCGCGGTTATCTGCTCATTGATGTACGGCTGAATCGCATCATCATTAATCTTGCTCAATACTGGAGACATGATGAAGAAGGTTAGGAAGATGGCGATACCTATGATCACTTGGTTCGATGGTGTCTGTTGCAAACCCATGGCCTGACGCAAAATAGACATCACCACAACAATACGCGTAAACGACGTCATCAAAATAACCATGGCTGGCAGGAAGCCGAGCATGGTCATCAACGCTAAGATTTGCAAGTTGATTGAGTAGTCTTCGCTGCCATCCGCATTGGTGGTCATGGTAAAGGCTGGAATTCCGCCACCACCTCCCGTAAAACTTCCGGTTGAGATGGTTTTAGACGCGCCCTGCTCTTTTTCCATTGCCGTTACGGTCACCGAGTCACTCGGAGCGATATTGGCAGGAGCCGAGGTATCTATCTCTTGCTGCGCTAACGCTAACCCAGAAAAAAGGGTCAGTACAAACGTCAGAACAATGGTCGCCAAATTAGTTGTTTTTATCATTCTTCTTCAACAGCTGAGTCAGTTGACTTGCAAACGGACCGTTAGCCATCTCCTCCTGAGACAAAGGTTTATCCAGCTTTGAGATAAGTTGAATCGATTGAGGCGTCACCCCCACTAAAAACTGCTCTTCACCCGCTTGAACAATCACAATCCTTTCTCGATGCCCAACCGCAATTTGGTGCACAACGCTCAGACCTTTCTGATTGATCAATGCGGGGACTCGCATGCGTTTTAATAGCCAAGCTAGCAACAAAATAAAGGCCACAACGAACACGAGCGACCCAAAAGTGGTCGCCCAGTCTAGTTGGCTGCCTGGAGCGGCAGCCAGTGTGGAAGGAGAAAGTACACTGAGAGAGTAAAGTAAGTACTCTCTAACTTTGAAAGTCATACGTTACCTAACATTATCGTAGTTTCTTGATACGCTCTGTCTGACTGATTACGTCGGTCAAACGAATACCAAACTTATCGTTAACCACAACCACTTCACCGTGCGCAATTAGGGTGCCATTCACCAGTACATCTAATGACTCACCCGCCAAGCGCTCTAGCTCAACAACCGAACCTTGGTTTAACTGGAGTAAGTTACGAATACTGATTTGAGAGCGACCCACTTCCATGGAAATCGTCACTGGTATATCTAAGATCGTATCCAGCTTGCGACGCTCATCGTCTGAGATCGGCGAAGAAGTGTCCTTTAGCTCATCAAGCTGAGCAGACATCACTTCATCTACATCAATATCTGGCGCATTCGGATCTTCACCTAACGCCGCAGCCCATTCGTCCGCCAGTTTTTGGTCTTCACTCGGTTCCATACCTGTTACCTATTTATTCTCTTAATCTTCGATTTCGCCATCGTCTTCTTCTAACTCAGAAATAACATCTTTTCCGAGGAAGGCGATATCCGTTTTAACCACATCAGGGCGTTTAATTTTCTCTGATACCTGAACTGCCAATTTCTCACCTGAGCGCCCCATTTTCACTCGGAATGTTGGCAGTTCTTCAACAAACATCACAGCATGTTCTGGCATATTGATCGGAATGATGTCACCCGGTTGTAGCTCCATCAAGTCACGCAATGAGATATCTTGCTCTAGTAAATCGACACGGAGGTTGACTGGCACACCCATGATTTCCTCACGAAGCGCCGTGCTCCAACGAACGTCTGTTTCCATTTTGTCAGACTGAACACCGGCATCGAGCAACTCACGAATTGGCTCAACCATAGAGTACGGCATAACCACGTGGAAATCACCACCACCACCGTCAACCTCAATATGAAATGAACTGACGACTATCACCTCTGTCGGGCTAACAATGTTAGCCATACTCGGGTTCACTTCCGAATCGAGGTATTCAAACTCGACTCCCATAACTGGAGACCAAGCTTCTTTGTAATCTTCAAAAACGATCTTCAGCAATAGCTGCACAATTCGACGCTCGGTCGGTGTAAACTCTCGACCTTCGATACGGGCATGGAAGCGGCCATCACCCCCAAAAAAGTTTTCTACTAGAATGAAGACTAGACGTGCTTCCATGGTAACCAGAGCCGTACCTTTCAACGGTCTAAAGCGCACCATATTAAGGCTGGTAGGCACATACAGCGTATTTTGGTACTCACCAAACTTCATCATCTGAACGCCATTGATAGAGACTTCTGCCGTCTTCCTTAGCATATTAAACAGACTAATCCGCAAATGGCGGGCAAAACGCTCATTGATCAATTCGAGCGTTGGCATACGACCACGAACAATGCGGTCTTGCGAGGAGAAGTCGAAGTCTACAGCACTGGCATCCGACTCGGGCGACTCGTCTTCTGTATCATCAACGTCATCGACTCCGTGGAGCAGGGCATCAATTTCGTCTTGGCTTAATAGATCAGTCACGCATCACCTACTGCATTACAAAATCGGTAAATAGCACACGCTCAATCACTGGTTGACCTACCGCGCGATTCAAGCTTGCTTTAATGTCGTCGGTCGCTTTTTCTCGCAGTTCGATACGGCCATTGGCAGTACGCAA
Source organism: Vibrio sp. M250220 (assembly GCF_036533795.1). Taxonomy (NCBI): domain Bacteria; kingdom Pseudomonadati; phylum Pseudomonadota; class Gammaproteobacteria; order Vibrionales; family Vibrionaceae; genus Vibrio; species Vibrio sp. M250220. The sequence continues at coordinate 20,740 of NZ_JATABI010000015.1, forward strand.
TTGATCAACGGTCGCCGACGCAAACGTACTCAATAATGAACTTTCAATCAGAGGAGAGTGGTAGCGGGCGAGATTTTCGTTCTCTGAGCCACGAACCATCAACTGTACCTTAATCTGTACTAAGCGATCTTTTTTGTCGCCTGTGACATTAAATAAAAACGGTTGGGGAATATTAACGTATGCGACTGGATCGACAGGCGCAGCCACTTGCGGCAGGGGCGTCTGAGCGGTTTCCGCAGAATCATCCGAACCCATCAAGAAAAATGCAGCACCACCGCCACCCGCGAGTAACACCACGGCAGCAATGATGATAATGATCAGCTTACCTTTGCCTTTGGGCGCTTCCGTTTCGATTTCTTCAACTGCCATAACTTAACATTCTCTATCTCTTTGTTTTTTACAGTTTAAGCGTAATAGCTAATTCCATCACGCTTTGCAGCGACATTCAAATCAAGATTGATGTCTGGTTCAAGGTTTTCTTCACCAAACAAGCCCTGACCGCTGCTTCCCTGACCAGAATTACCCTGTCCGTTATCTGCATAGCGTCTCTGCTGCTGACCGGAAGCCTGCTGCTGAACTGAGCTGTCACCTAATTGTACACCCTGCTGGGCAAGCATCTCACGTAATCTTGGCATTGATTGTTCAATCACATCGCGAGCTTGCTGATTGGCGACGGTAAAATGAACCGTGGCCGCATCTCCATTCATATTCATACGAATTTGCATACGACCCAACTCAGGAGGATCTAAGCGAATGTCGATGTTCTTTAGGTTTTTCGACATCATCATCTGAACTCGCTCTGCCACTTGTTCTCCAGCCATTTCTCGCGTCAGTTGCAATGGCACTTGTGCCGCCGCTTGCTCTGCGCGTATCTGACCTAACGAGTTAGGGCCTTGCTGCCCCGATGCCTGCGCGAGTTGCTGAGCAAAAGCCGAACTCGACTCCGAGGCGGGCTGACCACCATCTTTACCGCCGACTAGCTTACCGAGCGAACCTGCCGTTTTTGCACCCAGTGCCGCTTTAAGCACTGCCTGATCCTGTGTAAGCGCCGCGTGAGGCGTTGCTGCCACTTGTTGCATCTGGCTTACCATCAAGTCCGTTGGCATGGCAGAAACAGCGGATTGTTGTTGCGACATTTGTGCCGCTGTCTGGGCCATTTGGGCTTGAGCTTGCTGTGTGGTAAGTGCCTGATGAACCGACTGAGCCACCGCCGCTTGTTGCGCTTTTGGTGGCGTTTCTGGCTTGATCGACACTTCATCAGTTAACGCGGGTTCATTGGTGGAAGCCCAAGGAATCGCCCCTGCCGTAACGGCCGCGGCAGCAATGGTTACATCCGCCGGTGCCTCACTTGCCACATCACTCGCAGACATCATCACTTGGTTGCTTGGCTGTGCACTGTCTAGTGCGGTGGCTAAAGATTTACTTGGCTTATCTGTCACCTTGGTCGCCGCCACTGTGCTAGCGGCAATAGCCCCTGCCGCTAGCCCCACATCATTAGCTGAGGCATCATTTTCTTCTTCAGAGCCGTCTGCTGGGCTCTGTTTCGTCGTGACTTCTGCGCTGAGCGCTGTCCCATCAAGGGCAACCTCGGACAGTTCTGCCGTTTCCTGTGGTAACGCGTTGTCTTTGTTAACCTTTGCAACAGAGGCACTTAACACTGCGGCTTGTTGCGCCAACTGACTGCTGTTCTCTTCGTCAGCAACCACCTGACTGTCTTGCTGAATAAATTTTTGTGCTGAAGCGGGTACGATAACGTCTTCCCCATCCGCCTTCATAACAACTTGCTGCTTTAGGCTATCACTGTCACTGACTTTTGAGGTTGGTTCACCACTCGGGGCTATCTCTTGTCTAGACTGGCTGTCAGTTGCAGTCACTTTAGTGGCGTCAGAAGAGACGTTTTGTTGCTCTTCTTCAGCCGAGATTTTTTGTGAGACATGGTGTTGAGTATCAATCTGATCCTGTGGCAACTCTTTGCCGTCAGCCGGTTGTAGCGCTTTATTCGCAGTATCAAGTCGCTGCAATACTTCGTCATTTTCAGAGACAATTTTCGCCGCTGAATGAGAGTTTTCGTCTTGTTGTGAGATCTCAGGCTTGGCACTTTGAGCAACGTCTTTCGTGACCGTAGCTGTGTCAGCGTCTTCCGCCTCACTTTCATCAGACACGAGAAGTTCATCGACACTTTGGCTCTCTGTCGCTTGCGCTTTTACGTCGCTAACGCCCGACTCACCTTTAGATACCGATGCTTGCTCGGCACTGGCCTCTGCACCCTCTACCTTACCTGCGCTCTCTTTGGTGCTAGTCTCACCTTTTATTAACGCCGCTAATTTGGCAAAGAAACCGCCAGACTCGGAGCTTTCGACACTCGCGTCACCACCGTCAGTGGTGGTCTTAGTCACTTTTGGACTTTCCGATACCGATGATAAATTGATATTCATACCAGGTTCACTCTCAGTTGCTTCACGCCGAGAAGGCTCTACGCGGCAAAGACGCCGATTCATTGCATACAAGTTGGAATAGATATTTGCAAGAAACACGCCAACGATAATCAAAGAATGACTTCGCTCACAGAAGTGAGAGGTTAGTTAGAAATTCGACGTGAGTACTGAAGGGTAGAAAATTCATCCATCTGCTTTTGCTCCCTGATATTTTGCAGACGCTGCTTTTCGGTTTGTTTTTTCTCAATAAGCCACTCGTATGAACGACGCTGCTTTCGGCTCTCTAACCAGTTATGCTCGCAGTTATTAACCTGGCCTTTGAAATGCGACTCGGCTTGCTTCTGCTTAGACAAGGTCTCATCTAAAGTGGTTAAAAAACGGTTTAAATGCGAGTACTGACTAGCGGTCAAACCTTGTTGTCCACGGTCAACCAACTGCTGACAGTAATCAAGGCGATACTTTTCAATTTGCTCGAGCTGCTGATAGTAGCTTTCAAGCTCATTGCGAGCTTGGTTTAACGCCAATACTGCTTGGTTTTCGCGCTCTTTGGCCTGCTCTAACAAAAACTCCAGTGCATTATCCATAAGCGTTAATCACCCTGCAGCAGACCACGTAGCATATTGATACACATGTCATAAGGTACGGTCTCTTTCATTGTTTGTTGCAAGTAAATATCAAGCTTAGGCTTGAGAGTGAACGCACCATCAATCGCCGGATCGGTACCCGGCTTGTATGCACCAATCGATACTAGGTCTTGATTCTTACGACAGATAGAGAGAACTTGGCGCACCGCTTTCGACATTAGGACATGTTCTTCGGAGGTGATCTGTGGCATTACTCGACTGACCGATTTTTCAACATCAATCGCGGGGTAGTGCCCTGCGTCCGCCATCTCACGCGACAACACCACGTGACCATCCAAAATGGCTCGTGAGGCGTCTGCGATTGGATCTTGCAAGTCGTCCCCTTCGGTCAGAACGGTAAAGAATGCGGTAATCGAGCCTTGCTCCGGACTACCGTTACCCGCTCGCTCTACCAAAGCAGGTAATTTGGCAAACACGGAAGGCGGATAACCTTTGGTTGCCGGAGGTTCTCCTACCGATAAAGCGATTTCACGTTGTGCCTGCGCGAAACGGGTTAGTGAGTCCATCAGCAACAGGACGTCTAAGCCCTGATCACGAAAGTACTCAGCAATGGTTAGCGCGGTCTGACACCCTTTCAAACGCATTAGTGGAGACGAGTCGGCTGGCGCGGCGACAACGACAGAGCGCTGTCGACCATCGACACCGAGGATTTCTTCGATGAATTCTTTAACTTCTCGTCCACGCTCACCAATCAAGCCCACGACGACAACTTGAGCCGTTGTGCCTCGCGTCATCATGCCTAGTGTCACCGACTTACCGACACCGGAACCTGCAAATAGACCGATACGCTGGCCTTTACCAACGGTGAGTAATCCATTAATGGCTTTGATGCCGACATCAAGAGGTTCAGAAATCGGTTTACGTGCTAATGGGTTAATGGGATCCGCATTGAAGGAGGCGCGTTTTTCGGTGTAGATCGGCCCTAAACCATCCAGTGGGTTACCTACACCGTCAATAACCCGACCGAGCAACTCCATCCCAACTGGCAGACCCGTTTCGCTCGTCATCGGTGTCACTTTAGCACCAGGGAGCACACCTGTGATCTGCTCGCTAGGCATCAAGAAGAGATTGTCACCTGAGAAGCCCACTACCTCGGCTTCCATTTCGCCGTGCATGGTCTCAACTTTACATAAGCTCCCAATTGGCGCTCTGCATCCGGTAGCTTCCAGCGTCAGGCCAACCACTCGCACCAACTTACCTGACGCAACCGGACGACAAGTCAGACCTTTGGTTTTGTATTGAGATAGGCGTTCTGCAAGAGCCAGCACTACTCACCACCTTGGTGGCGATTCACCCCACAGAAGCTTTGAATTACGCTGCGAATGCGATCTTCAAGACGATAATTAACACTCGACTCCCCAGCCTCAATCTGAACATCACCACGATTGAGAGCAGGTTCGCTCATTAAAGTCCAATTGCGAAAACTCAGTTGTTCCTCTCCGTAAGAAGAACGAATGATATCGACATCATCTGGGTGGAGTTTTAAGGTGATGGCATGGCCAGATATCGGTAGAGATTCTACCGATTGCTTAATGGTATCGAGGATGACCTGAGGATTAGTCTGAACTTCAACGTGAACCACTTCTTTGACAAGCATAAGTACCATGTCGACCAATTGCTTTTCCACCTGAGCATTCATCAGCTCCAATGGTTGAGCAAACTGGTTGGCTAAGCCAATAAAGGTTTCCACTTGCTGCTGAATAAACTCTTGTCCAGCGGCAACACCTTCAATTTTTCCAGCTTCAAGACCTTCCTGATGACCTTCCTGTAAGCCCTGCTCTTTGCCTTTATCATAGCCTTGCTTGAAGCCCGCTTCTTGGCCTTGGTGCAGACCTTCCTGATAAGCTTGCTGCTTGATCAATTCGATCTCTTCTTCGGTTAGCGCTTTCGGCGTCTCATCGGCAACAGGCTCAGCAATAGGCATCCAGCTAGGATCGTAATTCATCGCTGTCTCTTTCGCCTGTTTATGGGTTTGCGCCGTGTAATCAGGCATACCCCATCGCTCTGGTTTTTCTACCAAATCGTCGTTATCAAGACGTAAAAAGCCGCGTTTTCGTTCCCCAGACATAGGCACCCTACTTACTTAAATTATAAGAACTCGTCGGCACCACCACCCAGCATGATCTCACCAGAGTCAGCCATGCGTCGGGCGATAGCCAGAATTTCTTTCTGCGCTGCTTCAACGTCAGACACTTTAATTGGTGGCATTGCTTCAAGGTCATCACGCATCATCTCAGCAGCACGCTTAGACATGTTCTTGAAGATCTTCTCACGCAAGGCATCATCGGCACCTTTAAGCGCACGCTGAAGCGCATCCTGTGGAACGTCGCGCAATAGTTTCTGGATACCTTGGTCGTCGACTTCGATAAGGTTTTCGAAGACAAACATCAGATCTTGAATCTGAGTCGCCATATCTTCGTCTTGATCGCGAATTTGATCCATCAAGACACCTTCGATGTTGTTGTCCATGTAGTTCATGATTTCGGCAGCTGCCTTCAGGCCACCAATCTTGGCAGCTTGAGCACCCGCTTGACCTGCGAACTGTTTCTCCATGATTTCGTTCAGTTCTGCTAGCGCGGAAGGCTGAACTTCTTCAAGGTTGGCGATACGCATCATAAGGTCTAGGCGGTCACGCTCTGCAAACTGAGAAAGAATCTCAGCGGACTGATCTGGCTCAAGATACGAAAGTACAATCGTTTGAATTTGGGGGTGCTCATTGATAATAATGCTCGCCACCTGACGTGGGTCCATCCATTTCAATGAATCAAGACCTTTAGAACCGGTACCCAGCAGGATTTGGTCAACAAGGTTATTCGCTTTGTCTTCACCTAAGGCGGCCACTAATGCATTACGCATAAAGTCTTCGCTGCCCATACCAATGTTGGTGTACTTCTGAATATCTTCCAAGAAAGCGCGGTGAACGGCGCCCACCTTATCTTGACTTAGGTCGGAAGCTCGCGCCATAGCGCTACCCACTCGTTGAACTTGCTTGGGTTCTAGATGGCGAATAATACCCGCAGCGTCTTCCTCATTCAGACTGAGTAATAGAATCGCCGCGCGCTCTTCGCCCGGGATGGTTGATATATCCACGGTGTTTTCTGCTACCTCACCGCCTACTTCCTGTGGAACTATTTCGTTAGGCATCTTGCATCCAATTCTTCACTACTTGTGCCGCTAGCTCAGGCTCGTTTGCTACTAGAGCACGTACCGCTTTCAGCACATCTTCATCTTTGTGTAGGTTAGGTAAGTCTATGCTTGAGCCAAACTCAAACAACTCACCACCATCTAAGTCACCGCCGATTAAGCTGGTTTCGCCATCAACCCCAATAGGTAGACCATCCGGTCCGTATAGTTGATCGTCATCATCAGACGCAGGGTTGAGCAGTTTTTTCATTGCTGGGCGGACAAGGACTAACACCACCACAATGATTACCAACGCACTTGCGAACCAACGAATCCAGTCATTAAAGTTAGGATGTTCCCAAATTGGCACATCTGCGATGGTTTCTGTTTCTGGTTCAGCAAACTGCATACTCAAGACATTTAGTAAGTCTCCACGAGCATCGCTATAGCCAACCGTACCTATCAGAATCTGTCTAATAGAGTTTAGCTCAGCGTCTGAGATTGGTTGGTAACTGGTTTCCCCTGTGTCGGGATTGACCACTGAGCGATTTTTAATCGCCACAGCAACTGTCTGACGATTGACCACTCCAGTCTGACGACGTTCATGACTTATGGTGGTATCCAGTTCAAAGTTACGAGTTGCTTCTTTGTGGACTGACCCTTGACCAAGCGTTGTGCCATCTTTCATCTGGGCTACATCTTGAGGAATTGATGCATCCGCTGGCGGCTGATTACTTAAAGCACCAGGGACACCCGCGACGACGTTGCCATTATTGTAGTCTTCGAGCGTGTACTCGCTACGAGTCGATGGGGTATTAGGGTCAAAGCTCTTACGAGTCTGCTCTACAGCACTGAAATCAAGCTCGATATCCACTTGGGCGGTATAGTTACCAAAACCAAGAATTGGGATAAGAACCGAATCAATTTTATCGCGCAGAGCCTGTTCTTGTTTACGCTCAAGTTCATGTTCTTTGCGACGCGCAGACGATGCAGGGTCTTGGCTACCTGAACTTAACAGGCGGCCATGTTGATCGGTAACCGTAATGCGGTTCGGTTTCATACCAGGAACAGCACTTGAAACCATGTCTACTACAGAGTCTACCTCTTCTTGCTTGAGGTTAGCTCCGGTTTTGAGAGTAAGGAATACTGAAGCTGACGCTTCTTGATTGTGTCGAACAAATACGCTTTGTTTCGGTAACGCCAGTAGAACTCGTGCTTTGCGCACTTGTTTCATCTCTTCTATCGCCTTAGATAGCTGACGTTCACGGCTTAGCTTTAAGCGTTCTTGTTCTAAGCGCTGAGAAACCCCAAAACCCATGTCTTGCAGCAAGATGTCATCGCCTGCCTGTTTCTCTTGGTTAAGACCGGCTCTGACCATACCCAGTTTAAGCGAGTTAAAATCACTCGTAGGAACTAAAATGGTGTTGCCATCTAATTGGTAATCGAGTTTTTGCTGATCTAGGTAGTCAAGAATTGGGATCAGTTCTTCCGTTTCATAAACGCCTAGTGGACGCATTTCTGGCTCTTTAACCCAGAAAAACAGCATCACAATCAAAGCGACACAAATCGATATCGACAGAACGAGAACAACTTGACGAAGCAGGTCTAAATCACCGACAGCCATGTCAAATTTAGAACTGCTTTTCTCATCCAAATCTGGGTTTTGAATACCCGTATCGAGATCAGACGTACTTAACATAGTGCTGTCAGCACTGCTATCAGATAACGCCAGATCGGTTGATTGATTTTGCTCTGCCACAGACTTTACCTAAAACTTAAACCGGCATATTCATCAATTCTTTGTACGCTTCAACCAGCTTGTTGCGTACTTGAATTGTCGCATCGAATGCAACGCTAGATTTGTTTCTAGCGATCATTACATCAGACAAAGACACATCTGCATCACCGCGATCAAATCGCATTTGCAAATCACTAGATGTCTTAGAAAGGCCATTGACGTTATTGATGGCACTATTCAGCATTTGCCCAAAGTCTGCGCTTACAGTTTGCCCTGTCGCCGCTGGCTTTGTGCCGCCCGCTTCAAACATCATCGCTTGCATTTCGCTTTGAAAACCATCAATTCTCATCAAAACCTCAGTAGTCAACTCTTTGACTAAACATAGTGCTGGACTTATGACGCTGCAATCCTCGTGCCACGTCAATTCGACTGACAAAAAATAGCACGTTAGTTCGGAATATCAATCCCGGCATCACGCATTTTTGCTAACTTGTAGCGCAAAGTTCGTGGACTAATGCCTAATTTTTCAGCCATTTCTTTTCGACGGCCGTTACACTCTTCTAATATCTCAAGAATAATCGCATATTCCTGATCACGCAGTTCGCCACCTAAACCAGAGCCAGACGCCAAACTGCTGGTCTCCTCTGCAACCGGTTTAACATCTGGAACTTGACACACACCTGTTTCAACGGCCACTTGCAGACTCGACGCATCTTGCCAATCAAGCCCTTCTAACAGAATTTGTTCACTGTCGATGACAGCGTTGTCGCTTAATATCAAAGCTCGCTGCATCACGTTATCCAGTTCACGAACATTCCCTGGCCATGAATAAGACATCAATTTATCCGTCGCGCTTGCACTCAAAGTCGGTACTGGCATACCCAATTTCTGGCAATGTCGCTCAATCAGATGCTTTGACAACGGCTCGATATCTCCCGGACGTTCACACAGTGCTGGCCATGCGATTGGGAACACGTTAAGACGGTAGTATAAATCTTCACGGAAGTTGCCTTCTTGGACGTAGCTTTTTAAATCTCGGTTACTGGTTGCCAGCACACGAACATCCAGCTTTATGCTCTTACGGCTACCCAGACGTTCAACTTCTCTTTCTTGAAGAACACGCAATAGCTTCGCTTGCAGGCTAAGATCCATTTCGCTGATTTCATCAAGTAAAATGGTTCCACCTTGCGCCTGTTCGAATTTACCCGGGCACGCCTGTACCGCCCCAGTAAACGCGCCTTTTTCATAACCAAAAAGGGTCGCTTCCAGCATGTTATCTGGAATAGCCGCACAGTTTATTGCGACAAAAGGGCCATCTTTGCGAAGAGAAGCATTGTGAATATAGCGTGACATGACTTCTTTACCTGAGCCACTTGGCCCCAGAACCATCACACTTGCGTCGGTTTTAGCAACTTTATCGGCTAATGCCAGCAGCTTGATGCTTTTCTCGTCAGCCACCACGGCATCACCGTTATCGTCGGATTTAACCGGCGCGTAACGGCTGACCATATTAAGTAGTACCTCTGGCGCAAAAGGTTTCGCCATGTAGTCGATCGCACCGTCTTTCATCGCTGAAACGGCATCTTCAATGTTGGCATAAGCCGTCATCAACAACACAGGAAGATTTGGCCTGTGCTGCTTAATGCTTCTTAACAAAGCCAAGCCACCCATGCCAGCCATTTGAACATCAGAGACAACAATGTCGACATTATTAGATTTGAGCTTAACTAGGGCATCCTCGGCGCTGTCCGCTTCAAGCCACTCATAGCCAGCTAAAGCTAGCGTATCGACCAGTGCTTCGCGTAGGCCTTCATCATCTTCTACAATCAGTACCTTACTTTGAGCCATTATCTTTCTCCAGTCATAGCTTGTTGGTCAGCATTCGAGTTTTCGTTAAGCGGGATACACATAGTAAAACACGCCCCGTCACCCTGTTCTGAAATAAGTTCTAACCTTCCATCATGAGCACGACATACCATTTGTACGACAGCCAACCCAAGTCCCGTTCCCTGAGAACGAGTGGTGAAGAAAGGTTCCATTATCTTGTTTTGCAGCTCTTTCGGCACTCCAGGGCCACTGTCCTGAACTGAAATTTTGAGCTCACCATTCACAGGTCTGAAAAATACATCGACCTGTGACTGTTTTCCGGCAATCTGAATCGCATTCATGACCAAATTGCTCAGCGCGGATGCAATCGCGTTCGCATTCCCCAACAACTGAGTCTGCTCTTGCTCGACTTCAAGATAATAATCGATTTGGTTGTTTTTAAGTGCAGTCTCAACCATAGGTGAGAACTCGCTAACAAGTTGTTCAATCGTAAACGGTTTAACAACCTTATTATCTCCACCTTTTGCAAACAGCAACATATCATTGACTTGTTTTTCTAAGTCATGAAGCCTATCCATCAGCTTGCTCTGAAAGCGTTCTTTGGTTGCTGGAGGCAAATTGGGCGCCGCGAGGTTAGAGGCATAGAGCATCGCGCTGGAAAGTGGTGTCCGAACCTGATGTGCCAGAGATGCAACCATACGTCCCAAAGAAGAGAGTCGTTGCAGATCACTGACACGCGCCTGCAATAAACGCGTTTCAGTCAAATCAGTGATCAGAATGAGCTGCCCCGTTGCGGATGCGGAGATCGCTAATCTCACTTTGCGCCCGTTTCGCAGCGATATTTCATGACCATCATCTTCGCGTGGCGCAAACGCCTGTTGAATGACTTCAAACCACTTGTCACCAACCAGTGAAAGCTCTAACAATCTTTGCGCTTCAGGGTTAGCTTCCTGAACCACGCCCTGAGTATCGAGCAAGATCACGCCCGCCGGCATAACATCGAGTACCTGCTGGTAGCGTTCGACTTGTTGTTCTAATGTGCCCAACGGCATTGGATTATCCGTTGAAGAAGTTGGATGCATGACGTATTTCTGCCTTAAAAACTACAATAGCCTACCGTGCAAAAAGCAAGCCAGGCTATTTTATATATTTTTCAACAACTTAACATCAGGTCGAAAATTTGACAGTCAATAGTTAAACGTTACTAACGCTGTAGATTGTACTTTCTCATTTTCTCAACCAAAGTCGTGCGACGCATGCCGAGCATATCCGCAGCTCGTGCCACAACACCACCTTGTGCTTCTAACGCTTGGTTAATCATATTAACTTCAAGATCTGCAAGCATCTCTTTCAAGTTCACACCTTCTGGCGGTAAACTTTGTGGCGCGTTTTCGTGGTCGTGGAATAAGTCATTGGATTCAAAACTAAAACCTTCAGTAAAGATATCCTGTAGCGCATCGCGTTCTAGCTCTTCAACCGAATCCATCTTGTTGTACTCTGGCTGGAACTCTGGAATATCGCTGTATCGATATTTAGTTGGTAAATGATTCACATCAACCAAACTATTTGGATAGAGAATAATCATACGTTCAACTAGATTTGCCAATTCGCGTACGTTGCCTGGCCACTCATGTTCCATTAGTGAATTAATCGAGCGAGGCGTAAAGCAGATAGGTTGAGCGCCTTCAGACTCCATTCGAGTCATCAACTCTTGCAACAACAGCGGAATGTCATCTTTTCTGTCGCGTAACGCTGGCATCTCAATAGGAAAAACATTGAGTCGGTAGTAGAGGTCTTCACGGAAAGACTCATCATTGATCATCGTATCGAGATCACGATGAGTTGCAGCAATAATGCGCACATCCACACGAATCGTCGTGTTACCGCCAACGCGTTCGAAACAACGCTCTTGAAGTACACGTAACAGCTTAACCTGCATAGGCATTGGCATATCGCCAATTTCATCCAAAAACAGGGTTCCACCTTCAGCAAGTTCAAAACGGCCTTTACGTGATGTAATCGCACCAGTAAACGCCCCTTTCTCATGACCGAATAATTCGCTTTCCAATAAGTCTGGCGGAATAGCACCACAGTTAATCGGTACAAATGGTCCGTTTCTACGTGCTGAATGGTAATGGATATTGCGCGCCACCACCTCTTTGCCAGTACCAGACTCGCCGAGGATCAATACGTTAGCTTCAGTACCTGAGACTTGCTCTATAAGGTATCTAATCTCTTTGATGCCATGACTTTGGCCGACCAAACTGCGGAAAAGTGTATTTTTACGTGACGAAGAAGGTACATTAACCCCTTTACGACCAAGAAAATCTTTACAGTGGCGTAGGGCTTCACTTAATTGCGGATAATTTAGGGGATACTCCAGATCACCGACATAATTTGTCAGGTCTTCTACTGGATAGGAATGCTTTCCTGCAATCAGCAACGGTATATGGTTGGCCTTGGATAGCTTGTCACTCAGCTTGGTAGATAACTTCTTGTCGTTAAGAGAACCTAGAATACAGCCAGCCCACACTCGTGACCAATCCAGATCATCGAGTTGATCAGAACTGATGGCCTCACACTGTTCTCCAACAAATTCTAAAATATTACTTAGATTGATACGTGCTTGCACATCATCTTCAATCACAAGTAGTTTCGTTAAACCTTGCATAGGTGAGATTGTTTGCCTTTATTGTAAAACGTTGTGGCTGGATAATTATTTCTAACGTCATTTGTAACTATAGATCAGATACATCAGACAATTGACAAATATCAGCAACAAAAAAAGCCACTGACCCGTTAGTAACTTCTATTCTATTTGATAAAAAAAATAAGGCAACAAAGCAATTACTTGATGTGGCGTTCAACCAAAAGCTAATCAGTCATAATATTTCATTCATCACACATTTCTATACAAAATGTATGCAAACATTCGCTTAACGCTAGATTCCGACGTCACCCGCGGTGAGGTTGTGATATTCGTTCGGAATCTGATCCCATGCGGATTTAATTTCTCTTATGATTTCAATCACATCATCAATCGGCTGTGGATCATTGCGATGATTCGCATCTGTGATCTGAGTGATCATAAACTCATAGAGCTGATCTAGGTTTTGAGCAATGTCCCCACCGTCATCCATAGAAAGACAGCTACGCAGGCTGATAATGATGTCCAGCGCTTTACCTAGGCGCTCGCCTTTGACAGGAATATTGCCCGCTTGCATCGCCGCTTTGCCTTGAATCAAACGTTCAATAGCGCCAGCCATTAGCATTTGAACAATTTTATGCGGGGAGGCCGCACTGAGCTGGCTATCAACCGATACCTTCTTGTAAGCCTGTAATGAACCACGCATGACAACCCTCTTAAGTTTATAAAAATTTTTGATACTGCTGAACTGATCGTTTACCGTGACGATACTTTTGCAGCGCCACACCTAGTTCAGCAGTTTTACTACTCATTAACTCTACAACAGTTTGCGTTCTTTCAACCGCGTCGTACCACTGTTGTAACTTGGCAAGTTCTGGAGACGAATGAATCGCTGCCAATAAACTTTGCAATATCTGTTCCCTTATATCGACCAGCTTAACGATTTCTTCAGTCGATAGTTCAATCGCTGTAAGGGCTTCACTAATTATTTGATCAACTTCACATAATTCATTGAGCCGTTGCTCAAAGTCTCTATCCGAGGGCATTCATCATCCCCGCTAATTGAGACTGCATCTTACTGGTCGCATCTTGCATTGCCGTAAATTTGGCATGAGTGCGTTTTTCCAAGTTATCCATTCGACGGTCAAGTGCCGCTTGGTCATCTTGTAGTCGGTAAGTACGCTCAACCATACTGCGCTCGCGATTACGAATCGAACCAGTAACGCCAGTCAGACCTTGAATCGCATCCTCGACTTTCTTAGCGAACCCCTGATTACCGCCAAAAAATTCTTCGAGCTTATTAAAGTTATTGTTCAACTGACGATCTAACATATCGTAGTTGATTTCCAAATTACCCTGTCTGGTCGTCGTAATGCCAAATTCGGTAAGGGTTTTTAAATCCTCTGGGGCTGGCTCGACACGTGAAGAGAATACGGCTTTTAAACGCGAATCTGCGCTACGGACAATACTATCACCAGCCAGCGGCCCTGCCATTCCAGTCCGAGGATCAACACCCGATAACTCCTTCGTCACTTGATAGAACTGATTGTAAGCAGCGACGAACTGTTCAATATCTTCACGTACGCCTTGTCGGTCATACTCAATATCGATTTCGGAAATCGGCTTACCTTTTTCAGTTCGCCCTTTTAGAGTCAGGTCAACACCATCAATTGCATCTTCAATAATGTTGTTGTTGCTGGAAAGTTGAGCAACGCCATCAAGTAACACTTTTGCATCTTGCGCAGACTGTACTTCCGTCATACCACGATAAGTATCAAATGAACGCTGCGCTGCCTCGAGATCGGCTTGCGCTTGATCGATACGCTCAAGGTACTCACGCTCTTCCTGCGGCAACTTGGCGCGCTCCATCTGTTTTGCTTGTTCAGGCGTCAACTCACCAGAAGCAACACGCTGAGCCAGTGCAGACTGTTCATCGGCCACTTTTTTCTCTATACGGGCTTTTTCTGCATCCAGTTTAGCTTGGGCTTCTTTGGGTGTGACGTACGAATCAGTTAGGGTTCCTGATGCCGTGTTTGACCAGCCTGGTACGTCTGGCGCTTTCTCTTTCGCTTTCGCATCTAGTTGAGGTTCTGGTTCCCAGTAAGAATCGAGCAAAGTGCCCGAAGCGGTTTCACTCCAACCAGGAATACGCTCTTCTGGTTTAAGATACTTGTTTGCCTCAATCCCCGCATTTGCTGCCGCTGTCGTTGCAGCTTTAGACATTTCATTATCGGGCGTGGCCTCTTTGGCTGCGTTGGGATCTGCATTAATTGCCGCTTGCTTTGTGGTATCGGCAATCTCTTGATCGACAAGTTTTGCCGCGTCGATGATTTTTTGAGCGACTTTATCGGCAACTTTTTTCTCTGCAGGAGTGAGAGGGGCAATCAATTCTTGAGCCGCAGCACGTGCGCGTTCAAGATCTTTGACTCGTTGCTCTAGCGTTTTGTATTCGAGTTGTTTGAGCGAGTTACCCGGCTGGGCATCCACTTGCATTGAGATTTCATTGTCGCCACCGGATACGTTCGAGGCAACAATAAGACGGGGACCATCGACATCGTTAATGATTGCCGCACGGACACCCGGATTAGATTTACTGCCGTTGATACCGCGAACGATATCAACGAGCTTAGAATTCTCTTGTACATCAATAGAGAATTTTTTTTCACCCAGTGAAATCTGCAACTTGCCCGGTCCAAATTTCGCATCTTCTGGCAAAACATCAGACGCAATTTTGTGACTTTGGGCAAGTTGCAACACATCGATAGCATATCGACCAGCGATAGCATCAGTGGTTGCCGTCGCGGATACGACAGTGTCGTCTGTTGACGCCACTGTTCTTGCGGCGAAAGCTTTCTCATGACGAAAGCTCGCCATCAAGTTTTTCATCGTATCCAGCGACTCTCTGAGCCGGCCATAAGCACTGATACTGGAATCAATTTGGGTGCGCTCACTGTCGATACGTTGCTGTTTAGGAACACGCTCTGAATCCACAATTTTGCTGACCATAGAATTGATATCCATGCCAGAATTCATGCCTATAGGGCCAAAACTCATTCACTCACCTCAAGTACGATTACACCGTTTGGTTAACAAGCCCCGATGAATATCGGGCCGTCTGTTCCCTTAGGCGTCGTAAGATCTCTAACATTTCCTCATCGGGTATCTGACGAATAATATCACCAGTATCCGCTTCATATATCGTTACAACATCTCTACCGGACTCTTCGTCCACCCTAAAGGATAAGCCCTTATTGATAGATGATATGAAATCATTCATCTGCTCAACAATCCTTTCACGCTCCGCCCTGTTTAGCTTCTCCCTCTCTTGCGAGGCTTCGATGGCTTTTTCAACAGTTTGAGACGCTTTTTCGCTTACCTCAGTTGTAGAGACCTGCTCCTTTTGCGAGGAAACTTGCTGTACACCATCGTACTTATAAGCAAGTTTAGTGCCACTTTCTGAGCCATAAGGCTGGATGTTCGATGTGTAGGATGGTATTTCCATAACGATCTCCCTTCCACCTTAGCAGGTCACAACATAATGTTGTACCAATAAGCTCCTGTCGAACCTATCGATTAACCTAATAAGCTAAGTGCTGCCGATGGGGACTGCTTAGCTTGCGCTAGGACAGATGTACTCGCTTGCTGAAGAATTTGCGATTTAGTCATCGCAGTAGTTTCTCTCGCATAGTCTGTATCAACAATCCGGCTACGAGAAGCATTAACGTTCTCATTGATGTTGTCTAGGTTACTGATCGCGTGTCCAAAACGGTTCTGGAATGCACCCAGTTCAGCACGTTGGCTGTCAACCGTTTTCAAAGCGCCATCAATAACAGAAACAGCAAGCTGAGAACCTGCTACTGAAGTAACGTCAACATCGGCAACTGTTCTCTCTTGAGCAGCACCGAAACCGATTTCTGAACCTAAACCACCACCGATTGTGACATCTGTGGCAACCTTATTCGAAGCAGCAAACAGTTGTAGTTTACCTTCTTCACCTACCGAAGCTTTTACATCTTCACTCTGACCATTAATGTATGTTGCCAACTGCTCCATATCGTCGCCAGCTTTAGCATTAATCGTGAGCTCTTTTGCCTCACCATGTACATCAGTATAACCTAGGGTAAGATCAGTCGCTCCTGAAGAGACGGTCCAATCCGATGCTTTGCCATCTTGAGCAATGTACGCTTTACCACCCATATCTATGGTGTCAGAACGCATATTCCCCATCGATAGTTGAACAGCTTCACCTGAGCTCGCACCAATTTGGAAAGATTGACTGCCGAATGTACCGTTAAGCAGTTTATTACCACCAAAAGAGGTCGTTTCTGCAATTCGGTTTAATTCGTCGTTAAGAGCGGTTACTTCTTCTTGAATAGCAATACGCTCTGAACGAGAGTTAGAACCATTCGAAGATTGAAGTGCCAAATCACGCATACGTTGCAGAATGTTGGTTGTCTCATTCATCGCACCTTCAGCTGTCTGTGCAATAGAGATACCGTCATTCGCATTTTTTACGGCCATGTCTAAGCCACGGCTTTGCGAGTTCAAGCGGTTTGAGATTTGTAGTCCAGCAGCATCATCACGGGCACTGTTAATTTTGTACCCCGAAGATAGACGCTCCATCGATTTCTGCATGCCATCAGTCGCACCATTAAGGTAGCGCTGAGCAGTCATCGCAGACACGTTCGTGTTTACGTTAATTGCCATATTTGATCTCCTTAGGCATTAGGGCGATGCATCTCAGCGTCTCTCACCTCGCTTTGACACATCTCATTTCTCTCAATCCTTTAACGGCCCGCTAAAAAATACCTTTAGAAATAAATTTCGTTTTTTTTTAATTTTTAACGCACGACGTAACATTTACTTTAGAGATCAATAAGTTAGTAGAAACAAAAAAATCCAGCCGAAGCTGGATTTTTTGATCAAGGTCTCAATTAACCTAGTAGGCTTAGTGCCGAGTTTGGCGCCTGTTTTGCCTGTGCAAGGATAGAGCTTGAAGCTTGAGACAGAATTTGAGTCTTGGTTAGTGCAGTTGTCTCTTTAGCGAAGTCTGTATCTTTGATACGGCTCTTAGACGCATTCACGTTTTCGTTGATGTTGTCTAAGTTGTTAATCGCGTGGTTGAAACGGTTTTGGAACGCACCAAGTTCTGCACGGTGGCTATCTACGTATTTCAGTGCTGCATCAACAATCGCTACAGATTCTTGCGCGCCACCTACAGATGTTACGTCAATAGTATCAACGGTTACTGCTTTGCCTTCACCCATGCTTAGTTCACCCGCTAGACCGCCAGCAAAGCTTACTGCGCCTTCAACTTTGTTGTTACCAGCGAACACTTGTAGCTGACCATCTTCGTTTACTGACGCTTTAACCATGTCAGTTTGACCGTTGATGTAAGTCGCTAGCTCTTCGATGTCATCGCCAGCTTTAGCAGAAATGTTGATTGTCTGCTCAGCACCGTCTTTTTCAGTCAGTGTGATTGTTAGGTCATTAGCACCCGCTTGAACAGTCCAGTCTTTATCTTTGCTGTTCGCAGCTTGGTAGCTAGTACCGCCCATGCCGATGTTGTCACTGCGCATGTCGTTCAGAGTTAGCATTACTGCTTCACCGTTGTCAGCACCGATTTGGAATGACTTAGTCGCGTAAGTGCCGTTTAGTAGCTTGTTACCACCGAATGAAGTGGTTTCAGCAATACGATTTAGTTCATCGTTAAGTGCTGTCACTTCTTCTTGGATTGCAACACGCTCTGATTTCGAGTTTGAACCGTTCGCAGATTGTAGCGATAGGTCACGCATACGTTGCAGGATGTTCGTTGTCTCGTTCATCGCACCTTCAGCAGTTTGCGCGATAGAGATACCGTCGTTAGCGTTACGTACTGCAACATCAAGACCACGGCTTTGAACGTTTAAGCGGTTCGAGATTTGTAGACCCGCTGCGTCGTCTTTAGCGCTGTTGATCTTTGAGCCAGATGACAAACGCTCCATTGAAACTTGTTGTGCGTTGTTTGCGCTGTTTAGGTAACGCTGTGCTGTCATTGCTGCTACGTTAGTATTTACATTCACTGCCATGGTGATTTCTCCGTTTGATTTTCCGATGTATCCGGTTTCCGACGTCTCGGAAAACCAAGGTTTGTAGTTCTCTCAAAAGTTACTTTTATTAACGGCGCGGTTTCGAAAACCTTGAGTATTTTTTTGGTTTTTTCTTAAAAAAAATACATTTGGCAATAAAAACGTGACTAAGAGATAAAAAGAGTAAAAAAAGTCATTTTTTCGCTAAAGCTTCATTTAGGTCTGTCGATAATATTCTCTTTTTTTTGAGAATCAGCCTAGTAGCGTCAGCGCCAAGTTTGGCTGCTGTTTAGCTTGAGCCAGTATTGACGTACTGACTTGTTGTAAAATCTGTTGCTTGACCATTTGAGTTGTCTCTTTCGCGTAGTCAGTATCTTTAATTCGGCTATTGGAAGCCGATAGATTCTCGTTGACGTTGGAAAGATTATTAATCGCATGGTTGAAACGGTTCTGCATTGCACCGAGTTCGGCACGGTGACTATCAACATACTTTAAAGCGGTATCAATAATCGATACCGCGCGTTGGGCACCGCCTGCTTGTGAGATATCAATATTATCAACCGCTTCATAACCAGCCAGATTCATGCTGAGTTGGTTTGCCAAGCTGCCTGAGAAAGAAACGGTTCCTGAAGTTTGCTTACCTGCCATAAAGATTTGCAGTTGGCCTTCTTCATTGACTGACGCGGAGACTTTATCGGTTTGCCCATTGATATAAGTGGCAAGTTCCTCGATATCGTCACCCACTTTAGCGGTAATATTGATGGTCTCTTGCTTACCTTGAGCATTGGTGTATTGCATTACCAATTTATTGTTGCCCTGAGCCACTTGCCAGTTACTGTCTGCTTTACCTGCTGCGATGTAACTGAAGCCACCCATGTCCAAACTGTCTGAACGCATGTTCTTGAGTGAAACTTGTACCGCTTCACCTGAACTGGCACCAATTTGAAAAGAAGAAGACGAAAACGAACCATTGAGTAATTTTCGACCACCAAAAGAGGTGGTTTCGGCGATTCTGTTCAATTCATCGTTTAAAGCGCTCATTTCCTCTTGCAAGGCATCTCGCTCAGCTCGACTGTTTGAACCATTCGCAGATTGAAGGGAGAGGTCACGCATACGCTGAAGCAAGTTGGTGGTTTCGTTCATCGCACCTTCTGCCGTCTGCATAATCGAAATACCGTCATTGGCATTACGCATAGCGACATCTAACCCTCTCATCTGTGACTCAAGGCGATTGGAAATCTGCAACCCTGCTGCATCATCTTTAGCGCTATTAATACGATTCCCTGAAGAGAGTCTCTCCAGAGATTGATTCAGCAGATCGGTCGCCTTCGACAAGTGTCGTTGCGCTGTCATTGCCGAGACGTTCGTATTCACCGTGATTGTCATAAAGTTGCGTTGTCCTCTTTCTGGTTACTCTCTTTATCGGCAATCTGAGGTTTTCTTTAACAAAAAAATAAAAAGCCGAACCCTTGGGTTCGGCTTTAACTGATTAACTAATAACGGCTTACGCCTGACTACTTTAACTTGAGATCTGCCAGCATTTGAGCTGAAGGAGCAAAGAAGTAAGCACCTGTCACGGCATGAGTAAAGCGCAGCAGTTGGTCAGTTTTGCCATCCGTTACGCCATACATACTTTCTAGCATAGCTTTGAAGTTGTGTAAGGTGTTGCAGTAGGCAATAAATAGCAATCCATGCTCACCAGAAACACTACCATATGGCAAGCTGTGGCGAACAATTTTAAGCCCTTTGCCTTCTTCTTTGATATCGACACGACCAACGTGTGATGCCGCTGGCACATCATCTAACTCAACGGAGTCAGGCTTAGTTCTGCCAATCACCTTCTCTTGTGCCGACACATTGAGGCGGTTCCACGAAGGAAGGTTATGGATAAAGCGCTGCACCATTACGTAACTACCACCCGCAAACTCACCTTGTGGAATGATAGCCACTTCTTCTCGCTGAGCCTGTTTCGGGTTTTCGGTTCCATCAACGAACTCGGTCATATCACGAGAATCTAGATAGCGGTAACCGTAGGTCTCATCAACAACCGAAACCTGTTCAGACACTTCAGCGAAGAACTTACGAAGTAGGTAAAAATGCAGATCATGACGATTTGAGTGACAATGAATCAACACATCAACGTCTGAGCTTGGTGCGACGACATCCCCTTCACCTAGTTGTGGGAAATCGATCAGTTCCGCTGGCATGGCAACATCTAGCTTGCTCCAGAACGCTTTAGTGAAACCAATGGAAAGTGTCAGTTCCGCACCAGGTTGCTGGTCGTTAAGCTGTTCAACCAATGCTGGGAGCGCTTTTAACTGCTCTAAAACGTGTTGTGGATTTTGAGTCACCTTGAGCAAGGTGTATTGTGCGAATGGTCCAGCTTCAGGAAGGATAGCACTTTGAGGGTATGACATTTTTATTTCCTCACTAATATTTTTTGCTCAGTGTATTTCGTTTTGATTTCAATATATTGACAACGATCATCGCTTCGAACGATCACTGTGTAGCAGGGTTGTGAAAGCAGTCTCTTACACTACGGCTTTTCGCTACGTAGAGAATAAACCATAGCAGGAGTAGCATCACGGCACCATTAGCCCAGCTGAAGGCCCCATGAGTGAGGTAGACGTGATAGAACGTTTGTGCCAACTGCGCACTTGCTGTAACCAGAGTCACACTTTTTCCCCATGAGACGATTTGGTTGACCCAACTCCGCTCTGGACTACGTAAGCTAATCATCCACATCAGGGCTATGCTAGGAACACCCATCGCAAGTCCGAGATAAAGCATGCTGTGATCAGGATAAACGATGGATAGAATCTTACTCCCACTGTCACGGCTGGCTCCGGCTACAACAAATACC
The DNA here is from genome assembly GCF_036533795.1 of Vibrio sp. M250220. NCBI lineage: Bacteria > Pseudomonadati > Pseudomonadota > Gammaproteobacteria > Vibrionales > Vibrionaceae > Vibrio > Vibrio sp. M250220. Next base: position 42,085 of record NZ_JATABI010000015.1, read on the forward strand.
ACCCAAGCCTTGGCCATAAACAACCAGCCTAACCAAAGAAGTCTTGGGGCTTTGAGAAAACCGTGTTGGTCATATTGTTCGATTGCGTAACGCACTGATATCTAACTACTGCTATGAATACAAACCCCACTCTATACCAATGAGCAGAATTTTCTATCAGTAAATTGTCATCTTTACTCGTCGTCTTACACCAGAGCTTCGCTCTAACTCTCACCACTCGCTGATGAACGGCGGACACGTATCATAGATACAACGAGAAATAGAACCAGCAATAGGACTGGCGCAAGCCACAAGAGTGCGTTCGACCAACTGAATGATGGTTTATATAAAACAAACTCACCGTACCGGGCGGTCATAAAGTTCACTACTTCCTGCTCACTCTCGCCTTGGTTGATTTTTTGAAACACAATCAGCCTTAAATCTTTGGCAATTGGCGAATTAGACTCTACCAAATTCTGATTCTGACACTGTGGACAGCGCAGTGATTTCGCTAGCTCAATGGCGGTCTTTTGCAATTGAGGTGTCTTAAACTCAAACAGCTCAACCTGAACATTTTGCTCATGAGTCGCTGCTACAAAAAGGGCTTGCTCTTGCGCAGACGCATAAAAACTCAGCATTGAGCACAACGTTAAACATAACAGACGAAATAGTGGCAGATACCGAACGGGCATTAACTGTTACTCTGATCGAAATAAAGGGAAAAATGTTTGCGCCAAGCTTGTTCGCTTAATAGTCCGGAATGCTTGTAAACAATCTCACCGCGGCGTGTTACGAGGTACGTCTCTGGTGTGCCTATCACACCAAGATCCAGGGATAACTTTCCCTTTGGATCAAAAATAACATCAGTGTATGGATTGCCGAGTTGAGCCAGATAGTTAACGGCTCCCGAACGATTGTCTCGATAGTTAAGCCCAACAATCGGTACACCTTGCTTTTGCAACTGATTGAGATAGTCATGTTCTTGACGACATATCCCACACCATGAAGCCCAGACATTCACCAGTTGATACTCGTCAGTAAACAGCTCAGGACTCTGTTTGATTTGTTCACTGATTAACAGTTCCACTGGCATACTGGGAAACGCATGTACAACAGGGCTGGTTTGTGAGCCAAGCTGTTGCGAGTTTAGCCCCGCGATAAGAAAGCCGATAAAACCAGCTAAAACTGCAATGAATACGGCGATTTTATGCCTGCTTGATAACGCCATGTACTGCCTCTTTGCGTCTTAGAGATAACAGTGGGAAAACCGCCCCCAACATTGCCACCAAAGCCCCACCCCATATCCAACCAATGTAAGCTTTGTACTGAATTTTCACCGCATAGGCGCGAGAATCTACTTTGCTACCGAGCGTAACATAGTAGTCGCCATACCAAAAAGACCGAATAGCGGGCTCACTCATATTCATTACGCGCACGGGATAATGGCGACGCTCCGGAATCAAATCGAAGCTGTTGTCCTGATTAGAAAAGCGCAACCATGCTTGCTCCGCCGTATAATTGGGGCCAATAGCCCAACGAGTCTCAATGTAATCAACCTTCCAATCGGAAAATGTTATTGATGAACCATCCGCCATCTTAAAACTCGCTTGATAGGAGTGCTCGGCATTCATGACCGCGCCGACCGCACTTATCGCAAGTCCGATATGGGCAAGTACCATAAATAGGCTGCGAGATTGTTGCAGCCAAAAAAGCACATGACTCAATACGACCCAAACGCCAAGTCCCCATATAATCAACAGTAAAGGTGAAGGTTGATCGACCTGCACCCAATACGCCACACAGCCAACCAACATTGCCCCGGTCAGCATTAACAGCAACTGAGTAACAGAGTAGTAGGCACCATGATGCCATTTCAAAAGCGGAACAAAACCCATGAGCAACAATGCAATGACCGTCAGTGGGAGAAATAAAGTATTAAAATAAGGTGCACCTACCGAAACGGAACCTAAGCCAATCAACTCATAAATCATTGGGTAAAAGGTGCCGAGAAACACGGTGAAACTTGCGACAGCTAACAACCCTACCGAGGCAGTAGCCAAGTAACTACGACTGAATATCGCTTTGATAGTTTTGCTTTTGACCACCTCGCCGCGTTCAAACAGCAGTGAGAATGAGCAAATTAATGTCACGGCCAAAATAGCCAGTAAAGCGATGCCTTTACTCGAATCGACAGCGAATGCATGAACAGACGTCAGTACACCAGAACGAACAATAAAGGTTCCGAGGATACTGAGACTAAAAGTGATAAGCGCAAGAATCAAGGCGGCTCGTTTCTGCTGCTCATAACGACGCGTCGCTAACATAGCATGGAGCAATCCAGTCCCAGTTAACCATGGCAGTAGAGAGGCATTTTCGACGGGATCCCAGAACCACCAGCCGCCCCACCCCAATTCGTTATAAGCCCACCAAGAGCCGACCACAATGCCAAGGGTTAAAAATGCCCACGCTGAGATAAGCCAAGGTTTTGCCAACTCAACCCAGTTTTGGAAAAAGCTTGGCTGCATCAAAGCGGCAAGCGCAAACGCTAGAACCGTCGAAAATCCGATATAGCCTAAATAGAGCAAAGGAGGATGAAAAATAAGCCCAACATCTTGCAGCATTGGGTTTAAATCTCGTCCCTGTTCAAGCCAGTTATCCGCATAGCCAAACGGGTTAGACGCTATCAAAGTAAACCAACCAAAAGCGGCAACAAACAACCCCATAATCCACAGTACATCCTGTAAATACGCATGGGGTGCAGAACGAATAAATGAAATACAGCCAGCCCATACCGCTAGGGTGAACACCCAGAACAGCATTGACCCTTCATGCCCCCCCCAAACCGCCGCAACCTTGAAAAACTGCGGGAGCGCGGTATTTGAGTGAGACGCGACATACTGAAACTGAAACTGGTCGCTAATAAATAAGTAAGCTAACAAAACAAGGCTCAATGACGCAGCCACGCCATTGAACCTTGCAAGGAATGATAAAGAGAGTGTGTTGCCATGGCGAAGCCACTTTTGCAATGCATATTGAACACTAGCTGCCGTACTGGAAAGCGTTACCAAAACCAGTGCCAAATGGCCCAACTCTCCTACCATATTTATACAACCGTCATTTGACCAGCATAGAGAATAAACGTACGTAACATCAGTACGCCAACCAAACTCAATGTTGTTACCATCAGGATATAACCACCATTGTGACGTGTTTCTTTTGGTGTCACCGTATTAAGGGTTAGCGGCAGTACCATACCAATCAGCACGACACCAAACCAGAACCAGTTGGACCAAAAACCGCCACCAATTGCATTCCAAGCCGCTACTTCATTTTGGCCACCACTAAAAATTAGGCCAGTAAAGAAAGTGACCAGTACAAAAAGCTCAAACATCACAACAGGGCGCTCAAAGCTATGTACCCAAGAAACACTTGGGCTTGTTGCAGACTCTTTAAAGACTAAGATGCCAAACATCAAACACGCCGCAGCACCAGATGACAGACTTGAGAACAAGAACAGTATCGGCAATACAGGGTTATTAAGCATTGGATAGGTTTTCAGAGCAGACAACAGGAAGCCTGTATACGCCGCTAGAACAATCGCTAGGAAGCCCAAAAATAGCTCAATAGCGTTAGAGAACTTACCTGATTTAATCAAGAAGCCATCGGCAAAATCAAGCAATTTACTCGGCAGCTTACCATCACAGAATTGGATAACTTGGTGACGGAATAAGATCCCAATCCAAATGAACAATACGATCATGTAGACCTGGAAGAGAATAACACCCATCGACATTACCGAACTTGGGTTATAGAAAATCATAATTTTCCAAAACGACAAAGGCTTGGTTAAGTGGAAAATCAAAATTGTCAGTCCCGAGATAATGCCAAATGGTGCCAGCCAAGCCATCGCCTTGATAATGCCATTATTAGCCGGATCGCCTTCGATCACTTTACGTTTTAGATAAAGCGAAATCATTACCGCACCAGCAGACATACCAGCGAGGAATAGATAGATTGCGATGATCCAATCCCAAACCAGAGAGTCAAAGTGGAATGCACTTTCAAAACCATTCATTATCAGATCTCCCCTTTCTGGTGAGGCACTTTGTATAGCTTAGGCTTAGTGCCAAGATGTACCTTGTCGCGGTACACAACTTCACTGTTCAATACCTGATTTATCTCACTGTTTGGATCATTGAGATCACCAAAGGTCAACGCCTGCGTCGGGCAAGACTCAACACAAGCAGGAAGCTTGCCTTGTGCTAAGTTTGTGTCACGACAGAAGTTACACTTGTCAGCGGAATGGTCTACAGGATTAAAGAAGCGAACTTGATAAGGACAGGCCGCTAAGCAGTAGCCACAACCGACACACTTCTCTTTGTGTACATCAACAATGCCAGTCTTCTCATCTTTGTATGCCGCCCCAGTTGGACAAACATAAACACACGGTGGGTTTTCACAATGTTGACAAGATTTGCGAGTAAAACGGTAATCAACATCAGGAAACTCACCCTGTGGTTCACTGCGAATAATCTCAAGGCGAGATACACCTTCCGGAACGTTGTTTACTTCACGACACGCTTCAGTACACGCAGTACAGCCGATACAAGCTGTTTCATCGTGAATCATGCCGTATAACTTGTTGCCATCCTGCTCAACATTCGCCAACGTTTTTCGGCTATTGAACACCGCGGCTCCTGCCACACCTGTAGTGAAGATCACAGCGCCTGCGCCGGTTAAGAAGTTTCGTCTAGAACAACTCATACTACTTCTCCTTCTTCAACTGGTTAAAATCGGCGTGACAATCCACACAAAGCTTGATGCGCTCTTTCTTCTCAAGAGCCAACACTTTAGTTTTGTTTGCATGCACATCATGACAATTTGAACAGGTGAGATTTTTTGCATGGACATCATGAGTCCAGCTGTTATCACGCAGTTTTTCTGGTGTGTGACAATCGGCGCACTGACTATTGGCTTTAAGAATCTCTTGTGGATCAAGGAAGACTTTATCGGTTCCCGATGCAGATTGAGCACTAGAATATTTAGTAACTTGCAGCGCACCCTCTCGGTGGTCTGGTCCTATATTGTTGTGGCACTCAGTACAGTTGACTTCTCGCCCCAGTTTTTTAAGTGCGTCTTCGCCATGAGAACCCGCGAGTGTTTGTTTAGAATCCTTATGACATTGAATACACTTATAATCTTTGTCACGGATAAGCGTGACTTCATGACGTGCTGATGTTCCTTCAGACTGCACAGTTGAAGTGTCGGCAACGGCATGAAGAGAATAACCATAGAGGCAAAATGCTAGAAGGGACTTAAGCATTATGACTATGGCCAACTTTATATTGCCCATATTATCCTTTCCTTATTCCCGTACCATTTACTGATTAAACAATAAGTTGATATACGGTTTAAAATTAAAGTCTTTCGATGTGCGATAAAAAACACACCAAATGAGATCAATTCTTATTTTGGATAAGCCACAACGCTATTAAGAATATAGTACTCCTCCTACACTAAAGAGGTACATTAAACTGTTCAAAATTCGATCTGAATCACCGAATAGTTTTTCACCAACCCGCACTAAGTTATTGATGATAATAAGTTTCATTAAGTAAAGACAACCAAGCAAATACCTCCAAAGAGGTATAGAAACACTAATTTGAACTGGATCACTGTCCAAAATTGATCTTGAACAATGATGGATTATTAATAAGTTATTTAATTTATTTCTATTTATTACAATGTATTTCAGTTTCTCCAATTCTTAGTTTGGAATATAGCCAGTTCACAACGCTGCTAATAAAAACAGAATACGGAGATAGCACTGTGAATAAATTGCATTGGATACCAAAATCCGCTGCAGCATTAGCAATTGTGGTTAGCTCACTAATGAGCGTCACTAGCTTTGCTGCGTCCGACGAAAAAGGCTTAATTGATCCTCGTAATGATGCCTACCAACAACAGCACCCAGACCAGTACGAGTCTTGGAAAGCGACGTCAGAAAGTGAACATATTGAAGACGCGCTAGCAGAAGATCCCAACATGGTTATCATGTGGGCTGGTTATGGCTTTGCTAAAGATTACAACAAAGCTCGTGGTCACTTTTACGCATTAGACGATGTTCGTCAGACTCTGCGTACGGGTGCGCCACAAGACGAAAACTCCGGTCCAATGCCAATGGCATGTTGGAGCTGTAAAAGCCCTGACGTCGGTCGTGTGATTGACGAGCGTGGTGAAGATGGCTACTTCGAAGGCAAATGGGCTCGACTAGGTGATCAGATTGCTAACCCAATTGGTTGTGCCGACTGTCACGACACTCGTAGCGAAGCGTTCAAAAATGGTGAACCTGCGCTTGCATTAGCCAAACCATATGTTGAACGTGCATTTCAGGCCATCGATAAACCGTTTGAAAAACAGTCTCGCCTCGATCAGCAAGCTTCGGTATGTGGACAGTGTCACGTAGAGTACTACTTTACTGGCCCTAACAAGTCTGTGAAGTTCCCATGGGATCGCGGCACCACTGTTGGCGAAATGGAAGAGTACTACGACGCACTTGGCTTTAAAGACTGGACACACAAAGTATCTAAAGCCCCAATGCTGAAAGCGCAGCACCCAGGTTACGAAACTTGGCGCGACGGTATTCACGGTAAGAACAAAGTCGCTTGTGTCGACTGTCATATGCCTAAAGTGACCAAGGAAGACGGTACCGTCTACACAGACCACAAAGTCGGTAACCCATTTGACCGCTTCGAAGATACCTGTGCAAACTGCCACACTCAGTCTAAAGATCAGCTACGTGACATCGTTTCAACCCGTAAGGCACAAGTACTAAACATGAAACTGACTGCCGAGAAACAAATTGTCGCGGCTCACTTTGAAGCAGGTGCTGCGTGGGATGCCGGTGCAACCGAAGAGGAAATGAAAGACATCCTTCAAGACATCCGTCATGCTCAGTGGCGCTGGGACTACGCTATCGCCTCTCACGGTGTTCATATGCACGCACCTGAAGTGGCACTTGAAGTACTCGGTACTGCGGTAGACCGCGCTGCGGATGCTCGTACTAAGATCGTCCGCCTCTTGGCGAAGAAAGGCATCACAGAACCCGTTGAACTCCCTGACATTTCAACTAAAGCGGCTGCTCAAAAAGCACTTGGTATGGATATGGATAAGATGAATGCTGAGAAAGAAAACTTCCTCAAAACCGTCGTTCCAGACTGGGAAAAAGCGGCAGAAGCACGAGAATCAAAATACTAACTAAAGCATGAGAATAAAAAACCGGCGAAATACGCCGGTTTTTTATAAGCCTTTCACTCGGCTCAAACACTCTCTCAATTCGGGCTATTTAGAGCATCGCTTTCGCTTGGTTCAAAGAGTGAATAATCGACACGCGATCTAAATCCGTGCTGTTAGAATCCAGCATTTGTGTCCAAATATCGATCGCTTGTTGATAACGCAAACTAATAAAGTGGTCGCCCGCTATCAGAGCTAATGCTGTGAGATTGTTGGGTTCAAGGTTTAGGGCCTGAGCAAGCAAAGCATCCACTTCGTCAGTCATCACTTGTTTTTCTAAATAATAAAGCGCACTGGCTTTGGCTGCTAACTGACTCGCTGACGGTGTGTCGCTTAACCGTATCGTGTAGTCAAAGCAGGTAAGAGCGGATAGAAACTCCTGCTTGTTCATATAACCATGACCAAGCTGGTACCACAATTCAGCTTGGTTGGGATCTTGCTTGAGCTGCTGCTGCAATGAGCTCATCCAATCAGAGGAAGTGATTTGTTCGATCGGCTCAGAGGGGGATGGTTTGTCTCCCTGCCACCACAAAGACAAAGGTATTGCCAGCATTAAACTCGCAATCAAGGTTCGTTTCATTGGCATACCCAAGCTTTTGATCATCATTTGATAACTATAACGTGTTAGGATGTCTGCATCCTTGATCTAGCTAGACCTATCAACATGAAACACAAAGTTGTTCCCTCTCAGGAAACACAACAAGATGCAATGAAAATTGCCAAGGCTACGCAAAAGCCCGGTCAAACCAAAGAGCAAACTAAACTGATTGCTCAAGGGATCGAAAAAGGCATTGCGCAGTATAAAAAGCAACAAAAAGAGCGTTCTCGTCAGGCAGATAAGGCGAAGAAAAGAGTTCAGAAAGCCAAGCAACCGACTCAGCAATCAGAGCCATTGCCACAACTGGAGCAAGAACCTGTTTCGGCTAAATCATCAATACTTCCGTGGTTATTACTCATCGTAAGTTGGATAGGATTCTTTATTTATGTTACTCAGAAATAAAAAAAACCTAGCGATTAACTCGCTAGGTTGATGATCCTCGTTTAAGCACTAAAACCTAAACTGGCGGCAATATCCGATCTTCGATCGGAAACCCATTGGCTATCGAACGGTCCCCAATCCGATAGTTGATAATAACCATCGTTGTGACGCCTGCCATCTTGGACAAACATCAGCTCAATGCCAATCCCCGGTAATGCTTTAATCACGTCTTGAATGGTACGACGCGGCCAGCCTGTTTGCTCAATCAGCTTGGGCACATTTGGGCGCTCTAAGTTTTCAACAAGCAGTGCAAGATACAAGCGCCTTGCAAAGACAGGACTCAATTCCATTGATACCTCCTATAAATTTCTAGAGTCATTATTTCTGTTTTGTCTCGGCGTGTGTTGCGTTCGATCAAAAACTCTACGATCGTCATCGTTTGAAACATCTTTTTTTAGCTCAATGAAATATATCCATCACACTTTTGTCTCGCTGTGTAGTTCCTGCTAGGATGCAGAAAACATATTAAAAAAGTCACTTTCGAAGGTTCTAGTATGACAATCACCATGTATGGCATCCCTAACTGCGACACCATCAAAAAAGCTAAAAAATGGCTTGAGGCAGAGGGAGTGGAATACAATTTTCACGATTACCGCAAACAAGGTATCGACAAAGCGATGGTTGAGACATTTTGTCAGCAACTTGGCTGGGAGAACGTCGTCAATAAACGCGGCACAACCTTTCGCCAACTCTCTCAAGAGCAAAAAGACAATCTTGACCAAAACAGTGCGATTGAACTGTTGGTAGAACAACCAGCAATGATCAAGCGCCCTATTCTGGTTGCCAATGATACCTACCACCTAGGTTTTAAAGCCGACCAGTACGCCGCTATTTTTTCATAACATAAGTAAAGGATTTCAAGGATGACAGACAGCCCGACTCTGGCTCTCGCAAAAGATTTAATTAGCCGTCAATCAGTAACACCAGAAGATGCAGGCTGCCAAGATGTAATGATTAAACGTCTTGAGGCTCTTGGCTTTAATATCGAAGTGATGGTGTTTGAAGACACCACTAACTTTTGGGCTCGCCGTGGCACCGAAGCACCACTCTTTGCCTTTGCTGGTCATACAGACGTTGTTCCTGCCGGAAAGCTAGAACACTGGGATACGCCACCTTTTGAACCCACCATTAAAGGTGAGTTTTTGCATGGTCGCGGTGCTGCGGATATGAAAGGTTCGTTGGCGAGTATGATTATCGCAGTAGAACAATTCATCGCCGAGAACCCAAACCACAAAGGTTCAATTGGCTTTCTCATCACCTCAGATGAAGAAGGTCCGTTTATTAACGGCACGGTCAGAGTTGTTGAAGCTCTCATGGAACGTGGCGAAACCATCGATATGTGTATCGTGGGCGAACCCTCCAGTACTGAAGTGGTCGGCGACGTGGTCAAAAATGGTCGGCGCGGTTCTATTACTGGTGATCTCACGGTTAAAGGGATTCAAGGTCACGTTGCTTACCCACACTTGGCGCGCAACCCAGTTCATCAATCACTAATGGCTATCCACGAATTGGCGACCACTGAGTGGGACCAAGGCAATGCCTATTTCCCGCCAACCAGTTTTCAGATCCCCAACGTACACGCCGGTACAGGCGCATCGAATGTGATTCCTGGTGAATTCAACGTGCAGTTTAATTTGCGTTTCAGTACTGAACTTAGCAATGAGATTATCGTTGAGCGTGTGACTGAGACTCTGGATAAACATGATCTGGATTACCAGCTTAAATGGACGTTCAACGGCGACCCATTCCTGACTGATACTGGCGCACTGCTTGACGCCGTCGTCGATGCAGTAGACGCCGTTAATCAGACTAAACCAGCTCTATTGACAACAGGCGGTACGTCAGATGGCCGTTTTATCGCAAGAATGGGTGGTCAGGTCGTTGAGTTAGGTCCGGTAAATGCGACTATTCACAAAGTGAACGAGTGCGTCAAAATCGCTGACTTAGAAAAACTCACTGCAATGTATCAGAAAACTCTAGAGAACTTACTCGCGTGATCATGACACCTGAGCAGCTAACCGGACAAACCAGCTCCCATTTAGTCGAAACTATTGTCGGGCAAAAAGCTTTTTTGGTTCATCCACAAGTGAGTCATGATCTGTTGTCCCTCAAAGCGTCGGCTGCTCAGGCTGGCTTTAATCTCAACATCGCCAGTGGATTTCGCGACTTTGAGCGTCAGAAAACCATCTGGAACAACAAGATGTCGGGAAACACCATGATTCTAGGCAGTAACAGCCAACCTTTAGAGGTGGGAGGTCTGTCTGAAGAGCAAAAGGTGATGGCCATTTTACGCTGGTCTGCCCTGCCTGGGGGCAGCCGCCACCATTGGGGAACCGACTTCGATCTTTTTGACCGAGACAGTCTGCCAGCCGATACTCAATTGCAACTGGAGCCTTGGGAATATCTTAGCGGTCATCAAGCTAAGTTCTATCTCTGGTTGAAAGAGAATCTTGCTCAGCACGGATTCTTTTTCCCCTATGCAAAAGACCTTGGTGGCGTTGCCTTTGAGCCATGGCACATAAGTCATCGTTCTAGTGCAGAGCAGTGCTTGCGACTATTGACGCTCTCAACTCTTAAGCAACAGCTTGAGAGAACGCCAATTTTGGGTCAGCAAGCGGTGTTAGCGCAGCTAGAAACGATCTACAATCAGTTTATTAGTAATATTTGTCAGTAGGTATTGTGATGGAATTCCTCACCAACCCTTGGGTTATCATCTTTATTGTTCTGAGTGTCATCATTGGTAACATTGCCGCACTAAAATACACAGCCAAGATGAAGTTTGGTCAGATAGACAAGAAGCCTGATTCCACAAAAGAGTCAGAGAGTAAACCCGATAGCCACAACGAAAAAGACCCGCAATAGTCGCAGGTCTTTTATTATCATGTCTCTTGCTACTTGATGTGATCCCAAGAAATATTGGAAACGATACGACAATCGTCGCACTTGAAATAGAAGATATCGTGTAAGGGTTGTTCCAAAAGCCATTCTCCACCGCACTTTGGACACTTACGCGCCTGCTCATCCGCAAGACTTTTTCCACCCACACGATATTGGTAGTAATACGTGGGTATCTTAGTGATGTACTCAATCCGACCACGTAAATCCCAACCGCGCTTAAATAGAACGCTGTCAGTATCGCAAATCTCATGCAAAGCGGCATGTTCTGCTCGGCAGCCACCTGCCATCTGGATCTCGTCACATGCCTGCCACTCTGTTTGCCACTTAATCACGGCTTTATGGTCACCATTGAGCGTCGGATCATTGCGATAAAGTGGGATGGGTAGCAGGGTTTCTCCACTACGCAGTGGAGAACATGTATGAACATACGTGGTATACAAAACTTGCCAGCTTGGCGCTTCTTGTTCCGCCGCCTCTTCTGAGTTTAGGTCGCGCCCAAGTAAACGCATTTTGGGTGCCAGCAGACAAGCTTCAGTTAAGCGATTAAGGCACACTTTGACAAAATCAGAGTGGTAGTTAGAGTGCAAACTGTCTTGCTCAGGACAGACGACGCGAACATAAAACTCGCCATCCCCCATCACAATTGGAAATTCACGGCCTAGCACTTGACCGTTATAACGAAACGCATCCATCAACCCATTAATTGCTTTATCCACTGCCGAGATGGTGGTGTTATCGAAGCACTCGAACTGAAGTTCTACAACGTACATACTTACACCACTGGCTCTAGATTCGCTAAAAACTGCGCGATATCTTCCGCTAAGATATCTCGCTTATCCGTCCCTAAGCGTTCGACAATGACATTACCAGAAAGGTTGCAGATCGAAATCACGTCCAGTTCCGCATCTGTTGCAGCAATAAATACGGTAGGTTTTAGTTTTAGGCGGCGTTGAGTAACAAGGTGCCCTAAGATGTTTTCTTGTAGTCGAACAAAATCGTCATCACTCCAAACTTGGAGCAAAGTCAGTTCGTTGCCTTGCCAAGTCGCATCCATATCTGCGCTATATTGAGAACCATAAAAGGTCTTGATATCTTGATGTAAGCTCAGCTCTATCGCGCTTTCAACATTGGTAAAATCCGCAGGAGTGTCTCGCTGACAAGCTTGCCACTCTACCGCCTCATCGCTCTTTCTCTCAACGCATGGCGAGACGAGATCCACCAACTCAGTACTCGTCGGTAACTGACCTGATGCATCTAAGTGTGCCTGACGATATTTTTCACTGAATGAGAGTAACGCTTGTAAGGCATTATCAGCCATTAGATTCTCCAACATGAATATTCGCTTTTAACAGCGGGATTGCGTAAAATTCTCGACATTCTAATAGAAAATGAACAAAAGTATGAGCAAATATTCTGACGCCAAAGAACTTGCCGGTCTAACCTTAGGCCAAAAGACTGAGTATTCTAACCAGTACGACCCGAGCCTACTGCAACCGGTTCCTCGCAGCCTCAACCGAGATGATCTTGAGCTTGGCGATAGCCTGCCGTTCCAAGGCTGTGATATTTGGACTTTGTACGAACTCTCTTGGTTAAATGACAAAGGGCTGCCACAAGTTGCGATTGGCGAGGTTTCAATCCCTGCGACCAGTGCCAACCTAATCGAATCCAAATCTTTTAAGCTCTACCTAAATAGTTTCAATCAAACCCAATTTTCATCTTGGGACGAGGTGGAGCGCGTATTGGTCAAAGATCTGTCTCAATGCGCTGGCGAAGAGGTTTCCGTCACGGTTCGCTCTGTTGTCGACTACACCGATTCACTCATCGTCACTATGGATGGAGAGTGTATTGATGAGCAGGACATCGAAATAACTAGCTATGACTTCGACAGAACACTGATTCAAGGTGCTGCTACAGGCGAAGTGGTAGAAGAGAGCCTACACAGCCACCTGCTTAAATCAAACTGCCTAATCACCAACCAGCCAGACTGGGGCAGCGTTGCAATTCAATACAAGGGTAAGCAGATAGATCATGAAGCACTGCTACGCTATATCGTTTCATTCCGTGAACACAATGAGTTCCATGAACAGTGTGTTGAACGTATTTTCACTGACATAATGGAATTTTGTCAGCCTGAAACCTTGACCGTTTACGCACGCTACACGCGTCGCGGAGGCTTGGACATCAACCCATATCGTTCAAATGTGAACAGCCAGCCAAATCATAATCAACGTATGGCTCGCCAATAGGAATTGCTCAGAATGATAAGAATACGCTGGAAACACTACATCTGCGCTCTGATGCTGATGGTGTCTTCACCCCTGATGGCGAGTACGATTTATTCTTCACCATCACTAAACGAAGCGAATAGTCTGGTCAATATTGTTCCCAAACAGGCGAAACAATTAGCGACGGATTATCTTAACCAGCGTACCTTATCTGATAAAACCGAGCAGAGCCCTTCTGGCATTTCTCGAGATGAAACCGACAGTCGGACACGCACTCCGGGTAGCACTATCGATGCGTTAAGAATATTGGCTCAAGCAGATTTTAATATCGGTAATGTACACGGCGCTCTAAAATATCTGCAAGAAGCGAAAACTTTAGCTCAAACCTATCGATTACCCTATTTACTTATCGAAACCAAGCTCGACGAACTTAGGCTCAACTGGCTTATTGATGGTAACGCGATCAAAGCAAGAGACGCGTTATCAAAGGTCGAACAAGAGTTTGACCAAATTGGCAATTCACAACAGCTCGCTCGTGGATTGAAATACAACATCATCATGCTCAAAGCCGCCATTGCGTCAAAAGAAGGTGAAATTGCCATCGCAGATGAGTATTACCTAGCAGCTAAGCCGTATATTGAAAGTGCGAAGTCAATCCACACATGGATCGAGTATAACACAACTGTGGGTCAACACCTGCTTGCTAACAAGAAGTACAATCGAGCGCTCTCTGAATTACTCATCAGTTACTGGAAATCGATTGAAACAGACTCAGCTCGACAGCTCGCTGAGGTCAACCGCACTCTGGGCCAGCTCTTCTACGAACGAAAGGTATTAGATAAGGCCAACGACCACTACTCACAGGCGGCAGACTTTTTCGACAACTATCAGAACTCCCCTGTTCTTGCTCCCATTCTCAAAAGCATGGGGGACATCTATTTCCAGCAGGCAAAATATAATCTCGCATTAGTTCATTACTTCAACGCAATGGATCATGAACGTATGCAGAACAATATTGAGAGCGTGATTGAAATTCGCATCTCTCTTGCGGCTACCTACCTGCATCTAGTCAACTACACATTGGCTGAGCAGTATTTAGACCGAGCACAAGAGTTACTGGCCTATGCGGATATTCCACGGTTAAAGTCCTATGCGTATCTCCTTGAATCCGGTTTAGCTCTTCATAAGCAGGAGCCACAAAAGGTAATTACCAAAGCGCGTAAAGCTCTAGAAATTGCCAAACAGCAGCAGGATATCGGCACGCAAAAATCAGCATGTCAGCTGCTTTACCTCGGCTACGAACTCAATAAAGAGTATAAGCTTGCTCTCGAATATCTGGTTCAATACAACTCCTTGGCGACCATTGAGCAGCAGCAACTCGACCTGATCAGCGAAGACGCATTTCGTCAGCAGAAGGAGTTCGTCGAGCAAACTCTTCATCTCAACGGGCAGAAAGAGCAGTTGGAGAAGACGCACAACGAATATCGCAAGTTCCAAAACATTACCTTTACGCTGTTTCTTCTCTGCGCCTTACTGCTTATCTTCCTGTTGCGCCGTGGTCACGTAATCAATGTCCAGAAAGAAGAGCTCGATGAGCTTAATGAAGACCTTTATACGCATTCCCGCTCAGGGCTGAAAAACCTACGGATGCTCAATGCGAAATTGCCAGCTTCACTAGAAGAAAGCAGCCACAAATTTGAAAAATGGCATGTAGGGGAACTGATACATGAGCCACTTAATGATCGTTTACGTTTTGTGATGATTGATGTCCCTTTCCTGCGCAATATGTACCTTCAACATGGTTATCAGGAAGGACTCAAATTAGAGCGTGCTTTTGGCGATTATCTACAACAAAAAGTGGAGCATCCTGCGCGTATTTACCATTTTTCCGATGCCAATCTGCTTTATATCGAACCAAATAGTAAAGACAGTACCGATCCAGAGGCCATGTTCGAAAAGATCCAACAATGGATCATGGAATTCAAGCCTGATCGGATTCTTAACCGCGTCATTCGTATTGGTATGGCAGACTATCCATTCCTTCCAAGAGCGTATACTGCGGTTAATGATAAGGAACTAATTGATGTGCTACTTATGTCAACCAGTACCGCTCGCACACTGAGTATGAAAGAACATTCAAGTCAGTGGGTCTATTTAAAAGCCATTGAAAACGCACCTGCCGCAAGTTTAGCCACTGGTAATATCCGCAAGGCTTGCAAGCATTCCATCAACCAAGGGCTAATAAAAGTACACTCTTCGTTCAAGAATGAGGACAGCATCAAAAAACTACTAAAAGATGAGTAAAAGCTCGTCAATCAAACGTAGTAAGTCGTGACGCCCTCATTTTATTTGATATTATCGACAGATTAATAAATAAATTAGATTCTATCTTTAAGTTTAGATTTTCATGGGCGTCCTCGAACAAGATCTTCAGTCACAGCTGCACAACCTGAAATCTCAATTGGAACAGGTTCGATTGACACAAAGGGATACCTCGTTCAAATTTAAAAGAGAACAAAAGGTACTCCAACGCATTATTGCGTCACTTAGTGCCGCCTATAAAAGTGAAAACCCGCGACTTCAGACGGGTCTAATAGAACTAAAACAAGCTATAGAGCAACAACAAGACGTCAGTACACTAATACCGAAACTCGCGGTATTAGAACGCTTGCTTAAACAACAAGGCTTGGCCATGGAAAAACAGACAGAGCACTTAGACACGCAAATTAAACACAGCGGTGAAACCCTGCTGCGTCTTACTGGGCTGCCCGCTAAGATAAAACGCGATCTACGTGATCTACTGAGTTACTCTAGCGGTCTTGAGCACTCTAAAGCAGAACAAGCTCTGCGTCTTCTCTGTCTCTACGAACGCTCTGTTAAAATCATCACTTCTAATCCTGACTTCAGCATTAATAAGATCTCCAGCAGCTCCGACCGTGAATTGCTGCTGAGGTTGTCTGAAGAGTTACAGCACCTTATTACCGAACTGGACTTTGAGGGCGAATCAGGCGAGTTGCTGGCCGATATTCGAGCTAAATTGCTGATTGGCGTTAATAGCCACGTATTACTTGAGATGACGCTGCAAACTCTCAAGTTGGTCATTGATGGCACCCATTATGAGCGTAAGACCTCTGAACAGTTCCTAGAACAAGTCAATGCGTCTCTGTCATCCACACTGAAAAGTTCAGCGCAAAACGTCCAGCAATCACACAGTTATTTTGAACATCGCCAAGAAATGAACGGTGAACTCACCGATCTGCTGAACGATACTCAAGCGAAAGTGACGTCGGCAAACAATCTGGAGTCGCTGAAATCACAAGTAACACCGCTACTTGCTCAACTCAATTCTTTGACGGAACGATTAAAGCATGCCGAACAACGTGAGCAAGCCTTGCTTGAACGTATGGACTATGGCAAGAATCAACTGGAAGCCTTATACGAGGTAACGCAAGACTACCGCCGCCGTTTAGAAGATCAGGCTCAGCGTATGTTATTGGACCCGCTGACGAAGGTATATAATCGTGCCGCCTTCAGTGATCGTTTAGAACTCGAGTATCGACGCTGGATTCGCGCCCAACACTGCTTACGGGTGGTGCTGCTGGATATTGATGGCTTTAAGTCGATCAACGACAGCTTTGGTTATGGAGCGGGAGACAAAGCCCTTAAGATCATTGCTCGTACCATTAAGAAAGAGCTGCAAGATACCGACACTGTTGCACGTTTTTCTGGCGAAGAGTTCATTCTTTTGCTGCCAGAAGTCACAGACACTGACGCATTTAATCTTATTCAGACTATACAGACTCAGGTCTCTAAACTGCCGTTCAAATTCCGTAACCGTAATTTAACCATCACACTTTCCGCCGCGAGCACAGCTTTCAAAGACTCTGACACTCCAGAAGAAGTGCTAGAGCGAATCAACTTGTGCCTCAACGAAGCGAAAAGTATCGGTAAAAACCAGCTCGTTTGGCGTTAAACCTTCTGTCACTAACTCTCCTACCACAACGAAACTGTGATTGATCTATATATATCAAACAGTTAACTTTTATATCATCAAAAACCTGCTAAGCTTAAAAGACCGTTGCTGAACAATAACTACTTGTTGGCAACTCATAAGGACAAGAATAACAACGATAATGTACTCGACTAGAGTGCTGTTCAAGGAGGTCACTATGATCACGCATATCAGTCCAGCTGGCAGTATGGACTTACTCTCTCAACTTGAAGTTGAGCGCCTTAAGAAAACTGCTGCGAGTGATCTTTACCAACTCTACCGTAACTGTACTCTAGCGGTACTCAACTCAGGTAGTCATACTGACAACTCAAAAGAGCTGCTGGATAAGTACAAATCATTTGATGTAAACGTGGTGCGCCGTGAGCGTGGTATCAAACTAGAGCTAAGTAACGCTCCAGAACATGCGTTCGTTGATGGAGAAATCATCAAAGGTATCCAAGAACATCTGTTCTCGGTTCTGCGTGATATCGTCTACGTTAACATGCACCTTGCGGACAATCAGCGTCTCAACTTAACCAACGCTAGCCATATCACTAACCTTGTTTTTGGTATCTTGCGCAATGCGGGGGCACTCACTCCGGGTATCGAACCTAACCTTGTTGTCTGCTGGGGTGGCCACTCGATTAATGCAACAGAGTACCAATACACACGTGAAGTCGGTAACGAACTGGGTCTACGTGAGTTGAATATCTGTACAGGTTGTGGCCCCGGCGCAATGGAAGGGCCGATGAAAGGCGCGGCAATTGGACACGCCAAACAACGTTACTATGATCAACGCTATCTTGGCCTCACTGAACCATCGATCATTGCCGCAGAGCCGCCAAACCCGATCGTGAATGAACTGGTTATCATGCCTGATATCGAAAAACGTTTAGAAGCGTTTGTGCGAATGGCGCATGGTATTGTTATCTTCCCTGGAGGCGCGGGGACCGCAGAAGAGTTGCTATACATTTTGGGTATCATGATGCACCCAGAAAACGCAGATCAACCTCTACGTATCGTACTAACAGGGCCTAAAGAGAGTGCAGAATACTTTAACTCCATTGACCGCTTCATTGGGGATACGCTCGGTCCAGATGCTCAGAAGCATTACCAGATTGTTGTCGACGACCCAGCCAAAGTCGCTCAAATCATGAAACAGAGCATGGCAGAAGTCCGTCAACACCGTAAAGACACCGGTGACGCCTACAGCTTCAACTGGTCTCTAAAAATTGAGCCAGAGTTTCAGTTACCGTTTGACCCAACGCATGACAATATGTCGAGCCTTGATCTGCACCTCAATCAACGCCCAGAAAATCTCGCCGCAGCCTTGCGTCAAGCCTTCTCTGGAATCGTGGCTGGTAACGTAAAAGCAGAAGGGATCCGAGAGATTGAACGACATGGTCCATTTATATTGGACGGCGATGCAACTCTGATGAAAAAAATGGATAAGTTGCTTAGAGACTTCGTTGAGCAAGACCGTATGAAACTGCCAGGGGGCACCGCATACGAACCTTGCTATCAGATTAAGACCAGTAGTTAGTGACTGGCATTCTTAGCTTCATCCGATACAATAAGGGCCCTGTGCCCTTATTTTTTTGATTTGTATGTCTATTCATCTTGTTATTATCGACGCGCTAAACCTGATCCGCCGAGTCCATTCAGCCCAACCTGATCCCAACGATATAGCAAGAACGATATCAACCACATCTCGTACCCTGCATAGGATATTGTCTGAGTCCAAGCCGACGCATATCATCGCAGTGTTTGACCACCACTTGCAAGAGCGAGGATGGCGAGCGGAAATACTTCCAGAATACAAACAAAATCGGAAGCCAATGCCAGAGCCTTTACTAAAAGGGTTAGAGTCGATCCAAGATGCATGGTGGAAGATTGGAATCGATTCGTTACTTTCTGAAGGTGATGAAGCTGACGATCTGGTAGCGACACTCGCCATGAAAGTCGCCAACCACAATGAGAAAGTCACTATTGTATCGACAGATAAGGGCTACTGTCAGTTACTCTCACCGACTCTGCAAATCCGTGACTACTTCCAACATCGTTGGTTAGATGAACCATTTATCGAGAATGAGTTTGGCGTTAAATCTAAGCAATTGGCGGATTACTGGGGATTAACTGGGATTAGCTCAAGTCAGGTAACGGGTGTACCAGGCATTGGTCCTAAAGCCGCAAAAGAGATTCTGAATCAATTTGAAGATATCGAACAAGCTTACGCCAGTGAAGCGCTCCCCGCTAAGTACAGAAAAAAACTCGATGAACATATAGAGTCAGCGCGCCGATGCAAACAAATAGCCGCTCTGAAAACGGATATAGAGCTTGGGTTTAACTTGCAAGATATTCGTTTTACTGGTGCTAAAGAGTAAAAAATTAGCACCTTAATCAACCAAACAAGGTAAGTTAACCAACTTCTACGTTAACCACTCGATACTAAATGGCCATTATCTGCTCATCAAGCAATAGAACCAAGATCAAATTGTTTGATATTGAAACAATCCTGATACTCAACCAACAGCATAAAGATGAAAAATCAGTGTGATTCAAATGACAAGCGATCGAGGGCAAGTGCTCACACATCCCCCTCGCTATGTTGGGTATCTAGGAAGCCTTAATCTTTAACCGCCATGAGTGGTACTGTACGTTAACGTTATGGCTTTCTCCCTTTTCCCCGAGGAGAAAAAATGGCCACTTTAGCGTATACCATCAATATAGAAGGACTCGGCGATGATGCCTTGGTTGTGACTCAGTTCGATGGGCAAGAGTCCTTGTCTGCCAGCGTGTTTCATCATCGACCTTGTTACGGTTTTTGTTATCAAATCACCTTAGCCAGCCGTCGGCATGACTTAACCGCAGACCAAGTGGTGGATCGGCAGGTCGAGCTGCGTATGTACCGCAACCAAGTGTTGGTGCAGCGCGTACATGGGATAGCGCGCGCGTTCACGCAGGGCAACATTGGTCATCACCATACTCGCTATGCCTTGACGCTGGTACCTGCGCTGGAACGTCTCTCACTGCGCCACAACAGCCGGATTTTCCAACATAAGACCACGCCTGACATCATCGAGACGCTATTGCAGGAGATGGGCATTCATGACTATGCCTTTTCACTGCAACGCGAGCCTGCTCAACGTGAGTTTTGTGTCCAATACCGTGAAAGTGACCTCGACTTTCTCCACCGCCTCGCCGCGGAAGAAGGCATGGTCTACAGCTTTATTCATGAAGCCGGAAAACACACCTTGCTGTTCAGTGATGCCACTGTGCTGCTGCCCTCCTTAGCTCAGCCTATTCCGTACAACGGGTTAGCGGGTGGTGT
>NZ_JATABI010000016.1:0-61402 GCF_036533795.1 Vibrio sp. M250220
CCGAGATATCTTGGAGAATTCTGCTTTAGATTCAATCATCGCTTTAACCTTGAGGACATGACCCTTGCACTTTTAAGGGCATCGGTATGCGCACCACCTATGCCAGAAAAGCTTCTCAAGCTAGCTGAGAGTCGGTGGTAATCAGGAAACAAAAAGAAGCACTTAAATAACTAAGCGCCTCTTCGCGATACAAAAAATGGCCTCATAAAGAGGCCATTTTTATTGCTTATCCATTGGTGACTGTGAGTAATCCAACCGCTCTTGTGGTGGTTCTGCATCTGGTTGTTCGGTGAGGTTCGTTTCGTCAACTTGCTCGACACTCTCTGCATCAAATGTGGCTGTAACGGGTGGTGAACCTTGTTCACTGATAGGAATCGAACGCTTATACAGTTTGTTAAGAGCCTTGATGACAGAGTGCTTGTTCACTTTGTTATCACGAATCTTCTTAATCATCGGCTTGGCAAGGCTCTGCAGCCCGACGACAGTATCCACACCAATATTAAGTGCCACTTGATCACGCAGTACACGCGCCGAGTCGTGGCCTAATTGACCCGCAAGAAACAGCCAAATATAGGCAATCGCATTTCCATTGGGACGTTGATCCATCCATGTCTCGCCAGCCTTATACATGGCTTCCAAGTGACCTTTTTCTGCCGCGCGTTCCAACCAATAAACGCCTAAATTGAAGTTACTTGCAACACCGTAACCTCGTATGTAGTTCATTCCCAACTTCATACGGCCTTCATTGCTTTTCAATTCAGCCGCTCGACGATAGTAGCCCGTTGAACGAGATCGACTCTTTTGTGGGTTACTTTCAGCAAGGCACCAATCACCGAGAAACAGCATGGAACCAATATGGTTTTGCTGTGCAGCGGATTCCAATATGTCTACCGCTTTTGGTCGATTCTCTTCGGTACCTCGCCCATAAAACAGCGACTGAGCCATTTCATATTTATGCTCTAAGCTACCTTCACTCGCGGCGATACAAATTTGCCAAAATTTAGACTGCTCACGAAGAATCACGTCTTGCTTCATTTTATTGCTTATGCGCACAACGCCGTACATGCCTGTTACGCTGTCCAGTTTCGCGGCTTTGGTGTACCAGTAGATCGCTTCTTTCGTCCGAGTCCGCTCAGCCTCTTTCGCCAAATAAAGAATCGTAGGGATATGTCCTCCCTCAGCCCTCATTATTCGCTCTTCGTGTTCCTGCTTTCGATGCTTATCCATCGCTTTACGATGAGCAACTTCCCGTTCTCTACGCTCTTGTTCTAAGCGTTTCTTGCGGATGGACAAGGCGAGCATCCACATAAACATGCCTAGCAACAAAAGCCCGGTCGCACCAATCGCGATCCCTATAATATTCATTTAGTCTTCTTTGTTGTCTTTATATTTCTAATAAACACTGTATCGGCAGTGAGCTCAATTATTTGAACTTTACCATCATACCTGAATAACTAAATACTCGCATAAGTTACCTTGGCGTAAAGCATTTCATTTGCATCACAACGTGATACGTGTCGCTATTAACCCAGTTGATACTACCTTAGTTTTAGCCTTGAAATTTTCATTCGTTGAACCTCTTTTTTGGTGTTTTTTTATACTAAGCAAACGAATACAAGCTAAGATCTCTACACCTAAACTGACCAATTCGAGAAAAATTGACCAAAAACAATAGCAGAAGGTAGAAACTTATTTTATAATGCGAATTAATGTTTCAGGGCATCATAAATTCCAATATTAGGGGCACAAAATGAGACTTATCCCGTTAAACAAAGCAGCACAAGTCGGTAAGTGGGCAGCAGCACACATCGTGAAACGCATCAACGATTTCAAACCAACAGCTGAGCGTCCATTCGTATTAGGCCTACCAACTGGTGGCACTCCTCTTGCGACATATAAAGCACTTATCGAACTTTACAACGCTGGTGAAGTAAGCTTTAAGCACGTTGTTACATTTAATATGGATGAGTACATTGGTATCCCTGCCGATCACCCAGAGTCTTACCGCTCTTTCATGTACAACAACTTCTTTAACCACATCGATATCCAAGACGAAAACATCAACCTGCTTGATGGCAACGCTGCGGATAACGAAGCAGAGTGCAAGCGCTACGAAGACAAGATCAAGTCTTACGGCCGTATCAACCTATTCATGGGTGGCGTGGGTAACGATGGTCACATTGCCTTTAACGAACCTGCATCTTCTCTCTCTTCACGCACACGTATAAAAACGCTAACTGAAGATACCCGTATTGCAAACTCGCGCTTCTTTGATGGCGATATCAACCAAGTACCTAAGTACGCACTTACTATCGGCGTAGGTACACTGCTAGATTCAGAAGAGATCATGATTCTTGTTACTGGCCACAACAAAGCACTAGCACTTGAAGCAGCAGTTGAAGGTTGTGTTAACCACCTATGGACAGTATCTGCTCTACAGCTACACCCTAAATCGGTGATTGTTTGTGACGAGCCAGCAACTCAAGAACTAAAAGTGAAAACAGTGAAATACTTCACTGAACTAGAAGCTGAAAACATTAAAGGTTTCTAACGCATTTTTCATGCTGTGACTAACACAAAAAATCCGAGCATAGCTCGGATTTTTTATTAGTGTTGATTAGCTCTCGGGAAACTCACCTTTCGCACCTAGATCGGCACTTGCGGTCCAATGCTCATTTGGGTCAAAGGTTTCATCACACAAGTCTATCGAATTGCCCGTTTTGCTTCTGGGGTTGTTTAGCGGAGAAAAAGCCGTGACAACACTTTTACAGCCAGTCCTCGATACTTCAATATGATCACATTACGCGGTAACCATGTTGGCGTAGAGAGTACGGTTTTCGCCTTGGAGAAAGTCCTGAAGCCTTCCTCCCCATGATATTGGCCAATACCTGACTCACCAATGCCACCAAAGGGGGCATCATCAGCCGCAACATGAAGTAGCGTATCGTTAATTGCCACTCCACCGCTATGTGTCTGCTCGATAACTTGCTGTTGAAGCACCTTATCGTTAGACATCAGATAGAGAGCGAGGGGGCGAGGTTTTGCATTGATAAAGGCAAAGACTTCGCTTAAATGGCGATAACCGATCACAGGCAGTATGGGACCAAAAATTTCCTCCTGCATCACCAGCATCTCTGGTGTCACACCGGTGACCAATTGAGGCAACATCTGATGCTTCTCTAACTCAACACCATCAATCGAGTGTACGGATGCCCCTAAATTTTTTGCATCTTGAACATAGCTTTGTAAACGTAACCATTGCGTCTCATTGATGATTTGTGTTGCCGAATCCAATCGACCTTTGCGGACATAGAGCTGAGAATATCTCTCCAGATAGCACTCGATAAACGAGAGTTCTTTCCCTTGAGGCACCATTACATAGTCTGGAGCGACACAGATTTGCCCAGCGTTAATCGATTTGCCTAAAATGACAGCATCGACCGCTTTACTCATATCTGCATCATCGGCAATTATTGCGGGAGATTTTCCTCCCAGTTCTAATGTCACCGGTGTCAAATTACGAGCGGCTGAAGCTGCAACCAATTTACCGACCTTGGTTGAGCCAGTAAAAATAAGGTAATCAAACGGCAGAGACGAAAAATACTGAGCAATATCAGCGCCACCTTCTACTGGTCGAACGTATTCACCAAACTGAGCAAAAATCTCACTTAATACTTGATTGGTATGCGGCGTGTGTTCACTTAGCTTAACTAACACTCGGTTACCTGCCGCCAAAGCAGTGATAATTGGTGCAATACTTAGCACGATAGGAAAATTCCACGGCACTATTACACCAACAACACCAAGAGGCTGGTATTCGACACGCACTTTTGAAGGCATTAGCAGCAAGCCTGAATGACGTTTACTTGGTTTAAGCCATTTTTTAAGATACCGAATCGTATAGTTAATGTGTCCAACTGCAGGTAACAGGTCACAAATTAACGAATCAAAATCACTGCGATAGCCATAATCTTGATGTAAGGCATCAACCAGAGCTCGCTTGTTGTTGAGTAACTCTGACTTGATACTCTTTAGAATGTCCAGCCTTTGCTCAAGTTCTGGATAAGGGTTGGTAGAGTAATGCGCTTGAACTTCCGCAAACAGGTGCTGCAGTTCCTGCTCCGTTTTGACATGTTCCTTATGCCAACGATTAAGGTCTACGACTTTTTCCATATTAGTAGCCAACAGGTATTATCATGATTTCTGGCTTAATATTAGTCAGTTTTGACCATAATGTCCCGTACTGAAGCACTTTTTTGCCTTATCAACATTGAGTCATTGGTGAGAAAACAAGCAGCATCACGGAACTCTTCGTGGGGGTCAGGAGCATGTTCATCGTAATGCTGCTTAAACTTAACTAACTACCACTCATTAGAGCGAGTAGCGATAACAGCGCAAGTCTCTCTATCGTCCTTGAGCAACGGTTCAATCGCTGCTGATAAAACGCCAATAGAGGTCCAGCCTCTGATTCATGGTTCATAGATATCCCTCTCGGTTGACCCATTAAGTTTGCTGCTTAATAGGGAAAACAAAAAGAGCTTATATTTAGTTTATTTTTTCCTATTAATACTCAAGAACAGCAAATAAAATCAAATATCTGTGGATTACAGACTAAATAGGGAACAAAATAACCATACAAATTGCTTGTTATCTTGTTTGAGAGCCACTTGTGTCCGATCTGAACCTACTTCGCTACTACCAGCGCCTGACGCCCCTTGGCGTCGGCGTCGAAATCAAAACCGCTTTGCCTGCGATAGCAGAGGCTCTATACACCAGTCCTAGGCATGCACGAAATCTCCTGAATAATATGCAGCAGCTAACTTGGTTAACTTGGGCACCTAAAGTTGGTCGAAATCAACGTTCGACATTGATTCTTAATCTCTCAGTAGACGAACTCAAAAATCAGTTGGCGATAAAAAGAATATTGGCAGGAAAATATGAGAAGGCTCTGGCAATACTAGATGACGATCAAACCGCCTTCGGTCGACTGCTACAAAGCACCTCTGGAGCATCGTTTCGTCAAGGGCAGTTACATATCCAGCTCACCTATAAACGTCCATTTGAACGATTGGTTCCTCATCAGTTACAACGCTCAAGTGAACGTTACTTATTGCGACAAATATACTGTTGTTTAGTCGCGAGTACCGCTGACGGGGTACTAGAACCGCAACTGGCTCATCACTGGCAATACAACGAGCAGACACTGGAATGGTCTTTTTATCTCAGACCTAGCCTCACTTTCCACAACGGAACGCCGATTGATGGAAAAACCGTCGTTGAGCTGTTTAATAAACTCAGACAACTTGAAGACTACCGTAGCGAGTTGAGCCATTTAGAGAGTGTGTCCTGTG
The DNA here is from genome assembly GCF_036533795.1 of Vibrio sp. M250220. Taxonomy (NCBI): domain Bacteria; kingdom Pseudomonadati; phylum Pseudomonadota; class Gammaproteobacteria; order Vibrionales; family Vibrionaceae; genus Vibrio; species Vibrio sp. M250220. The sequence goes on from NZ_JATABI010000016.1 coordinate 5,352, forward strand.
CTGGAAACAACAAAATCGTGTTTAAGCTGACCACTCCAGATCAGGGATTCGGTGGTTTAGTTTCCGGTGTAAAATACTCTATCCAACCGAGCGAACAGGTCAATAACGCTACCAATAAAATGATTATCGGTTCCGGCCCTTTTGAAGTGATCGAACACTCTGATACTCGTCTAAGTTTACAAGCATTCGAGCGCTACTACGCATGCCGTGCACTTACAGATAATGTCACGATATGGCATCTGGATGAGAGCGAACTGTCCAATAAACAGATACAAACCAATCAGCCCGGAGCGCAATCTGATCAGCATTGTAACTACTACGTATCCCATGCAGTGAGCCAAACCGTAGAAAGGGATGTAAAACAGAGCCGTACAGAAGACGGATGCATGTTTATTCTCTTCAACCAATGTGCTGATACAGTGCTTAACGATAGCCAGCGTCGCTTCCTTTCTAGCTATCTAACGCCAGATAAAGTGCACGACTATCTCAAGCAAAGCGAGCGTTTATTCGGCTGCGAAATCGCACATAACTTACTGCCTATGTGGCACAAAATCACTCGCCCAGCGACGGCTGAAGTGGCTTTACCAGATAAGCTCACCATCGCTATCTATGATTACAGCTCATTGAAAAATTGTGCCTTGGCCATTCAACACTTACTCAAACTGAAAGGGATTGAGGTCACTATTAACACCTATAGTTACCGCCAACTAACGGCACTTTCTACGTCAGGTCAACTTTCTGAATCCATCATAGTGACCAACATTAACCTTGACGACAACCGACATGCGTCAGCCTTTAACAGCTTGTACCATAACCCCATTATTCAGCGTTGCATTGGAGAACAATCAAAACGTTGGTTAGTCGAAAGCCTGAACGAACTTCGTTGTCAAACGGCGTTAGATGAGTACCTAAACGCACTCGAACCTATCGCATCAGCCCTCATCAACCAATACTGGCTATCACCGCTCTTCCACCATCGCCAAACATTACGTTTTCAGGGGGTTTTGAAAGATGTGGCGCTAACAAACTGGGGCTGGCCAGATATAAAAAATGTTTGGTCCGCAGACTAATCTGAAAACGCCGGATCACAACACAAAAGAATCTCTGCCGATTGACTAAAATCACTTGTCTAGTAGACAAACTGATGTAAGTTAACGGTTCTGTCTTGCCTAAGAGCACACACTACAAACCTTAATTATGCAAAAGCCAAACATTAGATTTGTTGCCGCCGATATGGATGGCACACTCCTTGATGAAAATAGCCAACTAAACCCAAAATTTTACGATATATACCAACAGCTTGAAGATAAAGAGATCATCTTTGCCGCAGCATCAGGCCGTCAGTATTACAGCCTGATAGAAACCTTCGCTCCAATCAAAGATCGTATGATGTTCATCGCTGAAAACGGCACTTTGGTCATGCATCAAGGTCAGGAGCTTTACAGCTGTGAGATAGACAAACCATCTATAGCCGCCATCATTAAGCAAGCTCGAGCTATTTCAGGAGCGCACATCGTGCTGTGTGGGAAGCAATCGGCCTATATTGAAACCAACGATCCCCGCGCACTAGAAGAGTTCGCAAAATACTATCACCGCTGCCAGTATGTTCCCGATCTGCTGCTTGTTGATGACGACTTTATCAAAGTGGCAATTTGTCATTTCGACGGAACGGAAGAGTTGGTATTTCCAACCTTCGACCAAGCATTCGGCAACAGCCACCAAGTCGTTGTCAGTGCAAAAATCTGGCTGGATGTGATGAATGCACAAGCATCGAAAGGGGCTGCGATTGAACACTTACAGCAAACCCTAGGCTTTACTCACCAGCAAACCATGAGTTTTGGTGATTACCTCAATGACCTAGAGATGCTAGAAGCCAGCTACCATTCTTACGCAATGGACAACGCGCATCCTAGAATCAAGCAAATTGCCCGCTTTGCTGCACCATCTAACCGTGAGGCTGGTGTATTAACGGTTATACAACGTGAGCTGCTTGACTAAGCGAGTCTTGGTAAAGCTCCAGTGGTAAGCCATCCGGATCGTTGAAGAAGGTAAACGATTTACCAGTAAATTCATCTATCCGGATCGGTTCACATTCAACACCCTGTGCCGCTAGGTAATCGACGTAACCCTCTACCGACTCAACCCGAAACGCCAAATGTCTGAGTCCCTGAGCTTCTGGTCTCGAAGGCCTTGACGGTGGATTTGGAAATGAAAATAACTCAATTTGACTACCGTCTGGCAAAGCAAGATCAAGCTTATAAGAGTTTCGTTCTGCGCGATAGTTTTCCGCAATCACGGCCAATTTGAGTACATCGACATAAAACTGTTTAGATCTTTGGTAATCAGAGCAGATGATGGCGACATGGTGTATACCTTTTAATTGCAATGTAGGCATCCTTATTTGTATCTAAACCTTCAGTCAGTCACGAGTGAACCATCTGGATTGAATTGCCAGCAGTCACCGTAAGCGACTTACATAGTGCACTTTTCTAGTGCTATTGCAATCTCACAAGAGCCGTTTCAGAACGCACTGAAATCGCGTGCGCGTTAACCCTTTGCCGATTGTTCGTCAAGCAGGTCAACAGGTAACTTTTATTTACCGCAATAAAGTGCAGGATATTGATAAAATGGTAAACTTTAAGTCTAATTGTCTTTTTAGTGAGCTGTATAAGTTTTAATGAAGCATCTTTGGTCTCTTTTAACCATTCTATTCGCTATCGGCAGTGTTGCTCACGCACAAGCGGCTTGTAACATAGAGTCAGAGCATGATTTTCTCCATTCGAATATCTCCGTTAAGGAGCGTTCGATGCTGACATTTTACTATTCCTCCTTGTGTCAGCCGGGGCTCGTTGATCTCAAAGATATTTCCTTGCCTGATAACGCTTCGCCTCAGGCCCAAGCGTTGTACTACTTTGGCCTGCATAATCTAAGTAGATACGAAGGCATCGCCGTGCCTAATGGTCCGGATATGTTAGCGCTTGGTATCGAATCAAAGATTGAATGGATTAGCGCAGAAGCCAAGCTAATCACAGCCATCAAACTGATTGACTCCGATTTACTTATTGAGGGTGAATCGCTGCTTCATGAAATTGTCCCTGTAGCGGCAGATATCGGCTATAAACGCCTACTTGCGCGAACTTATCGCTGGCTGGGCAACGTTAATGTGCAGCAATCGGATGTAAAAGCGAGCTTAAAGTACTACAAAATGGCGTTCGAGTTGATCACAGAAATTGGTGACAATTTCCAGACAACGATGACGCTTAACAATATCGCTACCGTCTATATGATGGCGGGCCAGTGGCACAAAGCGCATAACTACCTTAAACGGGCACTCGATCTCTACAAAATCAACCATTACGACAACAGTTTGTTTGAAGCGATTCTTTACGCCAATTCGAGCACGACTTACTTCGCGCTCGGTGAACATTCCAAAGCGACAACCTATATGGAAATGGCGCTTACCGACGCCGATCAGACGGGCTCAAGTCGCATAAAACTATCTACTCTTGCTGATATTTCCATGCAGTATGCAAAGGTTGGTCAGACGACCGAAGCCTTAGACATGGCGCAGCGTTGTGTCGATGTATCTCAAGAATCCGGCAACACTGACCACATGTTAGCTAACTGCTATGAAGCGTTTGCGACTGCATTTTTGGCCGAGAAGAACTACTCTCAAGCCATCCACTATGCACAAAAGGTACTGGATATACTGAGTGACTCAGAAAGCGATGAAGTCGTGTGGGAGATGGACATTCTAGGTAAGCTCGTTCAAGCATACGAAGCTCAGGGGGACTACCAACAAGCGCTCAATTATATGAAGCGCGAATCCTTGGTGCGACAAATTTTCTATCGTGAGACCTACAGCGAAGAGATATTGAGTGAAAAAAGTGCGCTAGAACGCCAACTCAATAGCCGTGAAGTGGAACTGTTAGAAGCACAGAATGAATTGCAAGACATCACGTTAAAAGAGCAACGTGCGCGAGAGATCCTTTACCTTACTCTGTTTGGCATTTTGGCTTACTTTTCTCTACGTGGCATCCTTCGTCTCAGAAAAGCAAACGCAGTGCTAAAGAGCCAGAATACCACCGACTCTCTCACTGGCGCTTTCAACCGACGTTTTCTTGATGAGTGGCTTGAACAACAGTCAGCACTGAAAAGCAAAACTCAATATCTCGTCAGCATTATCGATATCGACCATTTCAAAAACTTCAATGATCAATTCGGTCATGAGGTTGGGGACTCGGTATTGCGCGAAACGGTGCGCGTGTTACAGGCTAAACTCAGAAAAGACGACTTACTGGTTCGCTGGGGAGGAGAAGAGTTTATCCTCATCATGCCACTAGAGAGTACCAATATGGTCAATGATACTTTAGAGCGCCTGAGAACAACCATCGAACAACACGAGTTTCTGTACCAGCAACACACGTTTAAAGTGACAATCTCTTTGGGCGCGTCTATTAGCGATGCAGAAAACATCCAGTCTGACTGGGAATCGATCTTCGCCAAAGCTGACTCGGCGCTCTATCGCGCTAAAAATGGTGGACGCAACCAATACTCCATCGACCCTGAATATACATCGGTTGGATAACGCATTGTTTGCAGACAAAAAAATCACCTTCGCCACCGCCAACTTGTTCAACTTTGTTGAGCCCCCGAACGCATTTTATGATTTTGAAAACATCTATGAGCACCAAGCGTGGCGTGAGAAAAAACGCTGGACGCAGCATCAGTTAACTCAACTCAATGCTGACATAGTCGGGCTACAAGAAATATTTAGTATCGCTGCGGCGCAACAGATGATGGAACAGCTCGGCTACTCCTATTTTGCGACGGTGGAAACCCCTACAGTGGAACAAGACTATATCTATTCCAAACCCGTTGTCGCTATTGCGTCAAAATACCCCATCACTCAGGTTAATCCAGTCAGTCCTATCAGCGAAATTGCATTGGATTATCAGACCCAGATTCCGAGTTTTAGCCGTCAGCCGGTTCAAACCATTATCCACGTGCCGGAGATTGGAGACATCGCAGTCTACGTCTGCCATCTAAAATCGCAGCGTGCGACGGAAAGCCGCTCTCCTGAACGAGATCTGCCCTTAGTCGGTCGCTGGCTTTCCAGTCAGCAGCGAGGTTGGGAAGCGCTGATGCTTCGCCTGTTTATGCAACGCGAGTATCAGCACAGCCCTCGACCAACGGTGTTGTTAGGTGACTTTAATCAAGCCATATCCAGTGATATTACTGGGCTGCTCACAGAGCAAGTTGAGCAACCAGACAGCGCTCTGACACTTGAAGATAGCTGGCAACTGTTCAACTTAACCCGTCCCAATGCAGAACGAAAAGCCACGCACTACCACTTTGCCAACGGCAATGTACTCGACTACATTCTTTTGTCACAGGAGTTTCAACCTCACAGTCCCTACTCTCTTGCAGACGTAACGGACTATTTGGTCCTAGACAAGCATCTAACCAACCCACACTTCGAGCTTGATAAGCAGGCCAGCGATCACGCCTTTGTCGCCACAACGGTCAGGTTTATCCTTTAGCCCCCCTCTCCTACGAGCGTATATCGCTGCGTAACACCGCTCTCATTAACAAAATCATCATCGTGACTAACCAGAATGAAAGCGCCCTGATAGCTTCGTAACGCCTCAGCCAGCAACTGTTTTGAGTCTAAATCGAGATGGTTATCTGGTTCATCAAGTAACAGTATTGGCGATAGAGGCTGGTGACTGGCGATCAACATGGCCAATTTCATCTTTTCACCACCACTGAGCAAACTGGCCTGTCGATAGACAGTGTCACGACGGAAACCAATACCTGCCAGTAAGGTTCGTGCATCACTTTCAATTATCCCAGAGCAATACTCCATTAGGTTGTCCAATATCGAGTGTGATTCGTTGATCAAACCAAAATGCTGATCCAAATAACAGACCGGATGATTGATCTTTAACTCCCCCGACTCTAGACAAATATCGCCCCGCAGGACCTTCAGCAAGGTCGATTTGCCACTGCCATTGCCACCACAAAGATGCAGTCGACTATTCCCTTCAAGGATCAGATTGATCGTCTCTCGGCTGCCGAAAGGCAGTATGCCACTGACAATATTGAGTCGCTTTGCTCGGCTAGCTTCGCCTTGTTCAAGATAGATCTTTTGCGGCGTTATTTGCTCATAACGACCGCTCAGAGCATGATGTTTCTGTGCCAGCATCGTCCTCCGGTTGTTGTCATTTTTTAACCGATTGGACAGTGATGCCGTCGCGCTGTCTTTCATACCGTCCAATATCAGTTTTGACTGACTGCCCGACTTACGTAATTTATTGCCTTGCGCCTCTCTTTGCTGGGCTTTTTCATGGTTTCTCTGAGCCTGAACTTCGAGCTTTTTCTGCTCTCCTCGTACCGCTTCAATCTGACGTTCAAGCGCGTTACGCTCTCGTTGTTTCTGCTCAGAATAGACATCATAATTGCCACCATACTGAACCAACCCCAACTGGCTCAGTTCCCAAATTTGATCCATCTGGCGCAATAATTGTCTGTCATGACTAATGAGCAAAATATGCCCCGAAAATTGTGCCATTTTCTCAATCAGCCAAGCCTTGGCTTCTCCATCAAGATGGTTCGACGGCTCATCCAGCACCAAAAGATCAACCTCGCTATTAAACAGTCGCCACAATTGGAGTCGTGCCAACTGTCCACCACTGAGCTTACTACAAGGAAAATTCACCTCGCGTGGCAACCCCAACTCCGCCAGTTGCTGACTTAGTCTCTGCTTAATCGTCCAGTCATCAGCGAGCATTTCAAACCACTTGTCATCACAATCGCCCTTTTCAATATGTTGTAAGGCTATGATTTTATCTGTGACCCCTAAATAGTCTGCTACGGTTGTTGAGTTCATAAGCCATTGCGACGGCTGTTGACTATAAGTATCGTGTGTCGCATTAATCACAACACTCCCTGATGTTGGCCGATGTTTTTTGGTCAACATACCCGCTAGGAGTGACTTACCCACCCCATTTCGACCGACCAGACCAACCCTTTTATCGGACAATGAACATGAAATGTCACTAAAAAGACGATCACCGTTGTCAAACTGGTAACTGATTTTATTTGCTTGTATTACTGGCATACTTTGCCTCCTGAGCAACAGGATTAGGCGTAGCAAAGTTTGGATAGATCGATCCCGATATGCTAAGGAACCTTATATTCAATTGTGTTTAGAGAAGTATGCTTGAGAATAAGCAGTGACGAGCTACGCCGACTAACCCTGTGAAATCCGAAAATAATGTAAACAGTGGATAACAGGTGTTAGTTATTCATATTGGCGTAATCTCCTAAAGAAATGATGGCGCGATTATAGAACACTTTTTGCTCACTGAGCAACCACAAGCGTGCACAGTTGCACAGCAGACTAAGGCTAGGCCGCTGTGCATTGGGCGAGCACCGTTAACTGGGTCGCCGTTACTTTCAATCGAGTTGCTTGATAGAAATGCGATTTTTAAACTCAAAGACCTTCTCCGCGCAAACATCGATGCAACGGCCACAACTGATACAGTTTTGATCCATCACTCGGCGATCCCCTTCTTTTAATGGCTGACGTAATACATCTGGTTCAGGGCAAACGTAATAACAATCCATACACTTGGTACACTGTTCTCGCTTGACCGCCACGACACGCAATAAGCTTTTTCGGCCAATCGAGCCATAAGTTGCACCAAGCGGGCAAAGATGACCACACCAACCATGTTCAACTAACAGAAGATCGAGTACGAAAACCAAGCCAATCAAGACCCAACCCGCACCAAAACCGAACACCAGACCACGATGCAAAGCGGCGACAGGGTCAATCCAGGCCCAAAGTACGCTGCCCGAAAGTGCACTGCCAATAAGTAATACTGGGATCAACCAGTAACGAATGGTCGATGACCAGCGAAAGCTGGATTTAAGATTCAGCTTACGGCGCAAAAAAGCGGCGAAGTCGGTCACTATGTTCAAAGGGCAGACCCAGCCACAAAATGCACGTGGACTCAAAGCCGCATAAAAAGCGACCACAACCAAAACGCCGATTAAGGCGGTTGCCTCAGGTAAATGACCGGCAGCTATCGTCTGCATCATGATGAGTGGATCACTCATTGGCACCACGTCAAATAAAATGCTGGATGACAGGTTTCCTTTGAGCACTCCTAGAGTAGACCCCGCCATAAACAGAGCCACAATAAGCAGTTGGCAACATCGACGCAGAATTAAAAAGCGGTGAGCTTGCCACCAGCCAAGTTTTCGTACAGCTTCTTTACCGGCGTTCTTTGCTAGGTTCTTAGCCATTACAACTTACCCCCCAAGGTTTCGAGGGCTTCGTTTGGCACCTCGGGCGCACTGTTTTCAAGTGTTTTGTTGATCTCTTCCCATCCCAATTGGTAGTGAGCTCCCATCTTGCCTTTTGCCAGTTCAGTGGGAATGATCTTGATTGCAGCAATCTCAGTGACGCAAGCTTCTTCGCATTTTCCGCAGCCTGTACATTTGTCTGAATGAACGGTTGGAATCAACTTGGCATGATAACCGGTTCGTTCATTGCGCACGTGTTCAAGCGTTATCGCCTCATCAACAAGCGGGCAAACTCGATAGCAGACATCACAACGTAAACCTTGCCAGTTGAGGCAACTTTCGTGGTCAATGATTACCGCGGTACCCATTCTTGCATCATCGATGTTGGTCAAATTAGGATCGAGGGCACCCGTCGGACAAACCGGCACACAAGGAATGTCTTCACACATCTCACATGGAATGCTACGAGCGGTAAAATAGGGTGTTCCTGACTCTACAGGAGATAACAGAGTGGCCAGTTTCAATGTCTCATAAGGGCAAGCCTGAACACACAATCCACAGCGAACACACGCTTTTTCAAACTCACCCTTTGGCAAAGCACCTGGCGGACGAATCGGAACACCTGTGCCATCTCTTGCCTGACTTTGCATTGACTGCAACCCCAATACACTTGCCGCAGCCCCAACACCGGCTGCTGTCCGAACAGCATCACGCAAAAACCGACGTCGGCTCTCTGATGTTTTTGATTTAAACCCACTCATGATTCACTTCCTCACACCAGCGGTTTAGCTAGGCTCAACACTCTTCGTAACCATAGCAATCCTGAAGATAATAGCTGCATTTTCAACACAGTTCGTAGGGTTATATATAACCCTAAAGGGGTGTATCAAACATCTATTGATAAGAATCAACTAACTGAGGAGAGCGACAGCGCATATTGATCAATTAGCACGGAAGCACAATGATGACTTTTGTTCAAAAAAACGCCACACAATGCGTTTTTTGTCACACGTTGTTTCCTTGCTAGGTGTTATCCTTATAAAATGTAAGGCTTTAAAAATTACGCTGTGAGGGTCTTATGATAGAAATCGTAATTGACGGAAAGTTCCGGATTGTGGAAGAGGGTTCTACTCTTCTGGAAGCAGCAAAAGTGTGTGGCGTCGACATACCTTCATTATGTGGATTAAACAAATCCAAGGCCAAGGTGCCTTGCGACCTGTGTGTCGTCGAAGTGGAAAGTGGCGGCACTCAACGGGCGTGCGAACTCAAAGTTTATCGCGGTCTCAACGTAAAAACCCAATCAGATCAGCTCAGTGCTCACCGGCGTAAAGCGCTTAACACCATAATGCAAGACCACTACGCTGACTGCGAAGCGCCATGCAAAACCGCTTGTCCTGCTGGTGTCGATATTCAATCTTATCTCTACTTCATTGCCCAGAACGACCATCAAAAAGCGATTGAGGTCATCAAACGCACCCTGCCAATGCCACTCTCTATTGGCCGTGTGTGTCCTGCTTTCTGTGAAAGTGAATGTCGCCGCTCTTTGGTCGACGACTCGATTGCAATCCGCCAACTAAAACGACATGCCGCAGATGCAGACCTTGCTGCGCAAGAATCCTATGTACCGGAGAAAAAACTAGCCAAAGGACTCTCTATTGCTGTGGTGGGCAGTGGCCCTGGCGGTTTGACTGCTGGCTACTATCTCTCCAATGAAGGCTATGATGTGACGGTGTTTGAGTCGATGCCAAAGGCGGGCGGATGGTTGCGCTACGGGATCCCAGAATACCGATTGCCAAAAGCGATCTTAGATAAAGAGATCGAACTCATGTGCCGCAACGGCATGCAGATTCAAACCCGTAAAAAACTCGGCGTCGATTTTACCTTATCTCAGCTAAGCGACGAGTATGATGCAGTCTGTTTGGCTGTTGGTGCGTCATTGGCGGTTGAGATGAACTATCCGGGCAGTGACTTAGCAGGCTGTTATCTCGGCGTCGACTACCTGAAAGATTATGTCACAGAACAACACTACACTACCGGGAATAAGGTCGCGGTCATCGGTGGGGGTAACACTGCGATTGACTGTGCGCGAACCGCTCGCAGAACGGGGGCTGAAACCACGATTATCTACCGCCGAACTCGTGAAGAGATGCCCGCTGAAGAGTATGAAATCGAAGAGGCTGAACACGAAGGCGTACAATTTCTGTTCTTAACGAATCCAGCTCAAAATATTGCAGGCTCAGATGGACGAGTAGAAAAAGTCCAGTTGGAACGTATGGCATTAGGCGCGCCCGATTCGTCTGGCCGCCGGAGACCAGAGGCGACAGGAGAGTTTTTCACCCAAGAATTTGACACCGTAATCGCCGCTGTATCGCAAAAACCAGACTTAAGTTTCCTCGACGACGATTCACTTTCAATCCCACTAACGCGCTGGAATACTTCTCAGTCTGACGACCAAACCATGCACACTGGCACGGGCAATATCTTTAGCATAGGTGATTTTCGGCGTGGGCCTGCAACCGCGGTTGAAGCGGTTGGTGACGGTCGAATAGCAGCCAAAGCCATCGACCTATTTCTCAATGGTGATATGGCTGACATGCCAAAACCTGCCTTTAACTCACGCAAAGAAGAAAAGCTCGCTCAGGTCGATCCTCTCCACTTTGAAAACTTGCAGAAAGTCGCGCGCAGCATTATGCCCGAGCTGACACCCGCTCAACGTGAGCAAAGCTTTGATGAGGTCGAACTCGGTTTTGACAATGATGAAGCAATGAAAGAGGCGGCTCGTTGCCTAGAGTGCGGCTGCCAAGCCAATACCAGTTGTGATTTGCGGGATTACTCAACCGAATATGGTGCGCAACAGAACTTTTCGTTTCCAGTTGAAGTAAAAACACACCAAGATTGGCTCAATCTCCGTCACAAAGACACACGACATAAGTTTACAGTTGATCGTAGTTCAGAGTTTATCGAGTTTGATGCCAACCGATGTATCAGTTGTGGTCAATGTATTCAGGCATGCAGTGAACAAGCGGTGCATGGCATTCTCAACTTTGTTCACGACCAAAATGGTCGTCCCGCACTGAGACCAGATGACAGACCGCACTTCGGTTCCAGCCGCCATGGTCGAATCTTGATGGGGGACTCGAACTGCGTTCAATGTGGTGCTTGTATTCAGGCCTGTCCGACGGGCGCTATGGTTGACAGTCGAGATCGCTCACAGGGTCGCGAAGAGTCGCTCAAACATGTCGACACCATTTGTACCTACTGTGGTGTGGGGTGCAAGTTAACCATGCATGTTGACGAGAAAGCCAACCGAATTCGCCGCATAACCGGTGCCAATTCTCCAGTGAACCAAGGCATGCTCTGTGTCAAAGGACGTTTTGGTTTCGATTTCATCGGTGATCAAGCTCGCTTAACGACGCCGCTTATCCGTAAAGACGGATGGTTACAACCCGCAAGCTGGGATGAAGCTATTACTCTGATTGCCAGTAAATTTACCGCTCTCAAGCAAGATTTTGGTGGCAATGCACTGGCAGGATTCTCATCAGCCAAAACCACCAACGAAGACAACTATGCCTTCCAGAAATTTATTCGTCGCGAACTAGGGACAAACAACGTTGATCACTGTGCTCGTCTCTGCCATGCGTCGAGTGTCACCGGACTAGAAGCCTCGCTCGGTAGTGGCGCGATGACCAACGACATTCCAAGTATCAAACACTCGGATGTTATTTTTATTATCGGTTCAGACACCACCTCTGCTCACCCGATTATCGCTTCCCATATCAAGCAAGCTATCCGCCACCACGGTGCTCGTCTGATCGTTGCCGATCCCAAACGTATCGATATGGCCGATCATGCTCAGCTCTATCTCGCGCATCGCCCAGGGACAGATGTCATGCTGCTTAACGGCATCATGCAGCAAATCATCAAAAATGGTTGGTACGACCAAGAGTATATAGAAGAGCGTGTTGATGGCTTTGATACCTTGCTTCAAGAAGTGATGTCACCTGCTTATGCTCTGGATAAAGTTGAGCTAGTGACAGGCGTCAGCGGTGAAGACATTTTTGCTATGGCGAGAATGATAGGAACAGCCAAACGAACCGCTGTTTACTACTCGATGGGGATTACACAACACACCACAGGCCATGACAACGTTCGCTCTATCGCCAACTTGCAGCTACTGTGCGGCAACATCGGTATTGAAGGCGGCGGTATTAACCCACTCCGTGGTCAGTCTAACGTACAAGGAGCCTGTGACATGGGCGCGCTGCCCAACAGCTACCCAGGGTATCAGAAAGTCTACAACCCAATGATTCGCCAGAAGTTCGCTATTGAATGGAATGCCAATTACTTACCGTCAGAACCGGGGTTAACTCTCACTGAAATCATTGATGGTGCATGCCAGCGTACGGTTCGAGGTCTCTATATCATGGGGGAAAACCCCGTCCTTAGTGACCCAAATCAAGCGCATGTTATCGAAGGTTTGGAGGCGCTGGATTTCTTGGTTGTTCAAGACATCTTCTTAACAGAAACCGCTCACTACGCGGATGTGGTTCTACCTTCATGCTCATTTGCGGAAAAATCAGGCCACTTTACCAACACTGAACGTCGCGTACAGCGTATCAATGCTGCCGTCAAAGCACCAGGAGAAGCCAAAGAGGATTGGTGGATCATCCAACAAATTGCTAACGCGATGGGAAGTGACTGGCACTATCAACACGTCTCTGATATTACCGCCGAGATTGCACGTGTTACCCCTCAATATGCCGGACTGCGCTGGGATGCGATTACCCCTGAAGGCGTTCAATGGCCGAGCAACAAAAACAATCCGAATGGTACTCGCATTATGCATCAGACACAGTTCACTCGCGGCAAAGGTCAGATGGTGGGCGTACCATTCCGCTATGCGGCAGAATTGCCTGACGAGGAGTTTCCATTGGTACTTACCACGGGACGTGTTCTAGAACAGTTCCATACCGGTACCATGACGCGTAAAACCAAAGGGTTAGATAATCTCGCGGGGCCACGTGCCATGATCAGTGTTCAGGATGCAGAAGCATTAGGTGTTTCTAACGGTCAGCGACTTAAAGTCTCGACCCGTCGAGGAGAGATTGAGATAGATGCATTCGTGACAAAACGTATCCAAAAAGGCGTTATCTTTATTCCTTTCCATTTTGTTGAGTCGCCAGTCAATAGGCTTACGACCACAGCAACCGACCCCCATGCCAAGATACCAGAATTCAAAGTCGCAGCAGTGAAAGTGGAACCCCTGCCTTTTGAAGCCGCCGTTTAAAGGTTGATAAAGAGAATAAAGCCAACGAATCCTCGTTGGCTTTATTATTCTTGCCCCTTGAGCTACTGTATTGATTCGCTATATTAGCAAACGTTTAATTTATTCTCAGGGCGGGGCGAAATTCCCCACCGGCGGTATTCCCCTAGCCAATTTTGACATTGGGGTGAGCCCGCGAGCGCTCGATAAGTCGAGGTCAGCAGATCTGGTGAAAACCCAGAGCCGACGGTTATAGTCCGGATGAGAGAGAATGAAAACACACCACGCTAGCCCTTGCTGCTGTGGTGCATTTCTTTTTGGCTGTGACTTTTAATGTCGCAGTACTCATGCATGCCCTGATTCTGGTGATATTTAGGAGTTAACCATGAATCAGTCATCACTACTAGCCGAATTCGGCGACCCAATCACACGCGTTGAACAAGCACTCATTGCCCTCAAACAAGGCCGAGGTGTACTGCTGCTTGACGATGAAGACCGTGAAAATGAAGGCGATATTATCTATTCCGTCGAATCTCTTACCACTGCACAAATGGCATTGATGATTCGCGAGTGTAGCGGGATTGTCTGTCTTTGCCTGCCAGAAGAGCAAGCGGATCGCTTAGAGCTAACCCCAATGGTCAGCAATAACAACAGTGCCAACCAAACCGCCTTCACGGTTTCAATCGAAGCAAAAGTCGGTGTCACCACTGGCGTTTCTGCTCAAGATCGCGTAACGACGATTAAAACGGCTGCAAACCCTCTGGCAAAACCATCGGATTTGGCACGTCCAGGCCATGTGTTCCCTCTGCGTGCACGCAAAGGTGGCGTTTTGGTCCGTCGTGGACACACAGAAGGTACTATTGACTTGATGCAAATGGCAGGGCTCCAGCCTGCTGGTGTGCTTTGCGAAGTCACCAATCCTGATGGAACAATGGCCAAAACAGCCGAGATCGTTGCCTTTGGTAAACAGCATGATATGCCTGTTCTGACCATCGAAGATATGGTGATGTACCGCCAACAGTTCGACCTAAAGCTTGCATAAAATCTGATTGCCAAGCCCATCGTTTGGGCTTGGCTTACAAAAGTCTTATCGCCAAAACCCTCAGCCGCTATCTTTTCTAAAATCAGTCAAATTTCGCATCTCTATACTTCTAGGACTAAACTTTTATCTTAGTGATATCTCAAAGGATAGAGGGTCGAATGGACGAGGAACAAAACTCAAACGATGATTTGCTGGTCATTATTGAAGATGAGCCAGCTACGCTTGACACAACGTCTCCGAAACTAACTTGGCGAGTACTGATCGTTGACGATGATCCTGATCTCCATCATGCGACGACGTTATCTCTAAAAGACATCATCATCGAAAACCGCCCAATCGAGTTCCTTCACGCCTATTCCGCTGCGGAAGCAGAACAGGTACTGAGTCATGAAACGGATATCGGTGTGATACTGCTTGATGTCGTCATGGAAACCGACCTCGCAGGGCTTGAGTTGGTCGAAACCATTAGAGAAAAACTGCATTTAAGCGCGTTAAGGATCATTCTTCGTACAGGTCAGCCAGGCTATGCTCCTGAAATGGAGACCATTCAGCGTTATGACATCAACGACTATCGCACCAAGCCTGAACTGACTCGAATCCGCCTCTTTACCATTCTGACCAGCGCCATCAGAGCCTATCAACAGATTTGTAATCAACATACCATGCGCCAAGGCTTAGAGAAGGTGGTCAAAGCGAGCACTGAACTCGCCCACTATCATGGCATGCGTATGTTTGCAGAAGGGGCAGTAAAACAGATCAGTGCTATCATTCAGATAGAACCCGATGGCTTAATTTGCGTTCAGGAAAGTCTATCGGATTGCGCTTCATCTTCCGCGCAGATCATCGCAGCAGCTGGCCGCTACCAACCGTATGTTCAGTCTCCAATAGAGCAACTGGACTCACACAACATCCGCGACCGAATCCTAACTTGCCTTGAAAAACGTGAAAATCAACTTGAAGATGGGCTAACTCTCTATTTTTCCACAGAACATGGCAGAAAATTGGCCGCTTATGTGGATGTGAATCGCCCTTTAGAAAGTGTGGATCAGCATCTTCTCGAAGTGTTGTGCGCGAATCTGTCGGTTGGTTTTGACAATGTCTTGCTTTATAACCGTCTTGAGCAGCAAGCATTCACCGATCCTCTGCTCAACATACCCAACCTAAACAGCCTATTGCAGTATCAACTTTCCTCCTCTCAATCGGAGCATTCACAAGTCATGGCTCTGATTGACATTGATGACTTTTCCGTTTTCAACGACAGTTTCGGTCACAAACTAGGAGATGATCTACTCATCGCAGTTTCCGAACGACTTAGCCACGCTTTTCCAAACTGTTTTCTATCAAGAGTTGGCAGTGATGTATTCGCCATCATTGGTTCGCAAAAAGAGGTCACCGACTTGACCATCAGCAACGTTTTCCAATGTAACTTCACGGTTGATGACCAACCTTTCAAGGTCATGGCAAGCATCGGGCTGGTTGAACTCTGCCAAGGCGAAGAACTCTCCGAACGTTACAAAGATGCCCAAGTCGCGCTGAAACAGGCCAAAATGCATCATCGCGGTGCTGCCATGACCTTTTCACAGAACATGGGGCAAAATGCTCGCGACAGGATGCAACTTCTTATCGAACTTAAACAGGCACTGGAAGAGAATGCCCTTTTTCTGATGTATCAGCCAAAGTACAACCTCAACACACTCGAGTTAACTGGCATCGAGGCCTTGCTTCGCTGGCGCAATAAACATGGTGATCTTGTTCCACCGGATCAGTTTATTCCCCTCGCAGAACAGTCTGGGATGATGGTGAATATTGGCGCGTTTGTTATCGAACGAGCCTGTCAACAGTTTAACCAACTGCTCAATAGTGTCGGCACTCAGATAACCATGGCGATCAACATATCTCCAGCCCAACTTGATGAGCCAGAGTTCGTCCATCTACTCGAATCCAGTCTCAAACAGCATGCCATTGCACCGCAGCAAATTGAGTTAGAAATCACGGAAACCATTGCTGCTAAAAACCTATCTGCATTGTGCGACGTGCTTAATCAAGTGCGTGAGTTGGGTTGTAAGATCGCAATAGACGATTTTGGCACAGGTTTCTCTTCACTCAGTATTCTGCATAAATTACCTGCAACGCGTCTGAAAATAGATCGTTCATTTGTCGATGCGATGGAAGAAGATTGCAGCATCGCGAAGATGATCGTCAACCTCGGTCAAACGTTAGGTTTGCAGATCACAGCGGAAGGGATTGAGACCTCTTTTCAACACGACAAACTGAAAGCATTTCACTGTGAAGAAGGGCAAGGATGGTTGTTTGCCAAAGCGATGGAAATGGAACAGTTGATAACCTTCGTCTCTCAACCGGACGACAAACAATAAGTGAGCCAGCAATGAATAATCCGGACATCCCACCAGCATCCAACTCTGGTCAATCAACTGACGATGCTATTGCCAGAGTTCACACTCGATCCGCAGCCTTGATTCGTCGTTATCGCGCTATGATTTACGGTGGCCTGATTCTGATTGTACTGCTCACTCTAGGCAACACGTTTTATCTTAGTAACCAGCTCAAATCACAGCTCCTCACACAACAGACGCAAAAAGGAATGGAGTCAATGTTGTCTCTCAACAAGACACTCTCTGTTTCTCTTAACCATATCGACCGCATGCGTGGAGCACTGGAAACCGCCTATTTGTATCCCGAGCTTATCCCTCGAGATGGCGCTCTTGAGTACCTCAAGCAGATAACTCAAGACTCGCCTCAAAACGCGCCGTGGGAAAACTTGCCCCCAGACGTGAGACTTAAATTGGGGCAACTTTATGTTCGCTCAAATCCTAGAGATTACACCTTCGACGTCAGTGCATTGCTCACAATGACCAGCGAAGTCGTTTCAACCCATCAGCAATACAGTGATTTTCAGTGGAGCTATTATTACGATGCCAATGAAGTACTCACTTACCTATATCCTTGGTTAAGCTACCGTGATCTTATGGCAGCGACAGAAACCAACAATATGGACGACACCCTGGATATCATCTTTCAGGCCGGAGGAACCTTTCCACTTAAACTCATTAACCCTAGATCAAACCCGACGAAGCAGAAAGTTTGGACAACGCCCTATATGGATGCGGGGGGAAAAGGCATGATGGTTTCACTGCTGGCTCCTGTTTATCACAAAGAGGACTTTATTGGTGCTGTCGGTACGGATATCACTCTTTCCGTCCTAGATAAAATTCTCACTAAACGACCACTCGACCTCGGTCGTTTAGTGATTGTCGATGACAAAGGCTTAGTAATTGGCGACAGTGATGGAGCCTTGACAGACAAAACAGAAAGTCAGTCTCAACACGGAATTCTGACGTTGATGTCCATTGGCGAAGCCCATCGAGTGATCCATGGCGAGTTGCAAAACGTCTCCGAAGGTTATTGGGTCTCTTTCATACTACCCGACACTCCTTGGCGACTTGTTTTAGAACTGACCAACAGCGAAATAAACCAATATGTCTTCGATAGTCTGTTACCCAACTTAATGCTCGCCTCAACCTTTACTGCGCTCTTGTTGTTCGTCGTACTCTACCAGCATTGGAACTTTAGTCAGCCAGCACTGCGCTTAGCGCAATTCGTTGAAGATTTGCCCAGTCAAGAGACCCCTGTTATTCCAGATGTACCTTCTCGCTGGCAAAATTGGTTTAAACGCGCCGCAAACAGGGAACAGGATCGACGCCGCTACTTAGAAACCATCGAGCAACAAACACAAGATCTCGAACGTCGAGTGAATGAACGAACCATAGAACTGGAGCATACGCTGGAAACCTTGAAGGCGACTCAAGAAGAGTTAGTCCGTTCAGAAAAACTCTCAGGGCTTGGTTCTCTGGTCGCTGGTGTCGCCCATGAACTCAATACTCCTATTGGCAATGCGATGATCGTCGCCAGCAGCCTAAAAGATTTTAATCAACAGTTTGTCGAATCCATTCAGCAGGGATTAAGACGTTCAGCACTCGATAGCTATATCAGCAAAAGTACCGAGTCATCCGAAAGTATCGAGCGCAACTTGCGCAGAGCTTCTGAACTGATTTCCAGTTTCAAGCAAGTGGCAGTTGACCAATCGAGTTATCAAAGACGCGTGTTTGATTTGCAAGAGATCGCTCATGAACTAAAAGTTACTATGCTGCCAAGCCTTTCACGTCAACAAATACAGCTCGAAACCGAATGTGAAGAATCAATTAAAATGGACAGCTATCCCGGTCCTCTGACGCAGGTTCTGATGAACCTACTCTCAAACGCTTTGGTTCATGCATTCTCAGATCAAGAGCATAGGATGATAACCATTCGCTGCCATTCTGAAGGTCACAATGCCATTATCACAGTTACCGACAATGGCCATGGCATAGCGATTGAGCATCAAAGCAAAATCTTTGACCCTTTCTTTACTACCCGTTTGGGTCAAGGTGGGTCAGGTCTGGGGCTAAATATCGTCTACAACCTTGTGACCGGACTACTTAACGGCAATATTCAAGTGAGCAGTGAACCGGGAAAAGGCAGTTGTTTTACACTGACGCTACCGCTCAATGCACCAAAAAGTGATACTCTCGAGTCCTAAGTTCAATCACCCATTGTGCCTTACACTTATGAAGAGAATTATTGAGTTAATTACACAAGATCCTATCAGGGTTGAAGCGTTACGGTGTGCGCGGCATTTGGTTATCAGTCGCTGTTTGAGCTCAAACTCACTCACAATCCCAAGCGATGTAAAACCGTATTTGACCAGCGAGTATCAAGAAAAGGTTGGTTGAATCGCTGGCCAAAACTGACCGTGGTTAGTGACTAGAAATCGATGGAACCGTTGTTGGTAAGACGGTTTGTTGCTGACGGACTTTGTAGGTAAACAACCACAACAGAATCACAGCTACAATCACACCTGCAAATGAGACATATAAGGTCGAATAGTAGTTATACAACTCTCCCACAACGCCGACAGAGAGACTGGCCAGCAGCATACTGATACTCAACGTGCTTGAGAACAAGGTCGAAGCAGTTCCCAAACGATCACGCATCATATCCTGCAATACAACCATTCCGAGCGTCGCACATACGCCGATAAAGAAGCCATTTAAAATTTGCGCCGCCAGCATAGTGACAAAGGTTTGGCTTGTTAACATCACCATATAGAACACAATTCCCGTCGCCACACCCAGCATCATCAACTTAATCGCACCGACCTTTTGCGCCAAACGTCCCGCCCATAGCATCACTGGGATCTCACACAATGCCGCCGCACCAAATAGAAAACCAAGCCAGTTTCCATCGACTTTCAGCTCCTGAGAGAGATATAGCGGCATACTCGTGATATAGAGGTTGTTCGCCGCAAAGGCGAATACCATCGCAACACAATAGAGCGCAACCAGTTGGTTAACACCTCGGCTGGATGGTTTATCTTGCGATGATTCACCAGAAGGCGCAGTAACTTCACAAGATGGCAATGAGGTTGTGATCACCAGAATGGCAATGGAAACGATCGATGCTGAGACCATAAACGCCGCGCTGAAACCGAAGCTCGCTTTGAGCATAAAGGCAGCAGGAGGGCCAAATACCCAAGCGATGGCGATACCAGCACGCATCGTTGACAGAAACGTCGTACTATCTTCGACATTCTTGTCCGCATACTCTCTTCCCATCGCAAACAGCTGACCAAATGAGGCACCGCTAACACTACCAAACACCGTTGCTATAGTGACTGCCAGCCAATAATCACGAACAAAAACAAAGCTCAGCACAGTGATCAGATAACAAGATAACGCGACGATAAGAATCGTTTTACGCTGCCAGTTTTTATCCGACTGAGTCGCAATCAACTGTGAGACAATCACAGAGCTTACTACCGCAAGCACCATGTACATGCTCAGCATCATTGGGGATGCGCCTAACTGCTCAACGATAAACAAGCTTGATAGCGGATAAAAGAACGCACCGCACAAGCCTGAAACGAACGCTGTAAAAATAAACAATATTGCCGTTTTGTCTCGATACATACCCAAACGCTCCTATAGCCAACCACTCATATTGAATGGCGTTAGTCTATACAAAGTTATCGAGATTCAATGATGGTATTCGAGCCACATCTAATACAAATCCTTCAACAACAGTTATATCTTTGACAGAAAAACAACACATCGATTACTCTAACTGCCGTTATTGGAGGATGTCAGATGAAGCCGTTTATAGAAAATGTCCTTAACTCGCCCAGTTATGACTGGCTGGTAAGGGAGTATCACTGTCGTGTTAAAAATGAGCAATTCGCCTGCTCATGGCATTACCACGCCGAATATGAACTGGTTCTTTATCTCGACCCTCAGCATGTGTTTAACGGTAACTACTTTGCTGGCGATGCCATCGGGCAAGTGAATCACAACACTCTCCTACTCTATGGGCCTGGGCTACCCCATATGATTACCGGACAGCTGGCAGGCAGTGACGAGAAGCCACACAGCTCGATTATCGTCTGGCTTAAACATCATTGGATAGAGAAACTTCAAGCGGCGATCCCTGAGGCTCGCAATATCAAACGCTTGCTGGAAAATGCCGCCTTTGGTCTAAAATTCAGTGCGCAAACTGCCGAAAAAGTGTCTGCACTATTAAGTGGAATTGAAAGCAGTGAAAGGCACCTACAAGCGCTTAAAGTGATGGAGGTATTGATCCATCTCGCTGATGACAAACAGTCCGAAAAACTGTCTGTAACTCCTTATCGACTCAAAGAGTTATCTGGCGATAACGACGCACACAAACGAGTCGCTATGGCGACACAGTTTATTGAACGCAACTATCAACACGCAGTACGTATTTCCGACCTCTGTAAGGAACTGCATATTAGTGAAAGTTCAGCCTATCGTTTGTTTGAGAAGCACTATGGAGTGAGTTTTTCTGACCACCTAAAACAGTATCGCGTTGGTAAAGCGTGTGAACTCCTCGCCAGCTCTTCCACCCCAATTGCCTTAGTCGCAGAGAAGACAGGATTTCAAAACCTATCGAACTTCAATCGCCAATTTCGCATGGTAAAACAGATGACTCCATCGCAGTTCAGAGCGCGTTTTAACTAATTCTATCCCCTCTCTTCTCGCCACAAATAAAAGATGAATTGCATGCACAACGAATAATTCGTCAAGGCGACTCCATTGAAACATAACAGAATTCAATAACCACAAAGGCCCGATAAGGGCCTTTGTTATAAGCATTCATTATGTCACTGATTTATTAGGTATTGATGAAGGCGATCTTTCATCTCAGCTCGGTTGTGCTTCATGAGATGCATCTCTTCATCACTAATGGGCGAGTCACGCATCTCCAGCTTTCGAATATCTTTGTCGAGAGCATTGTATTCTCTCATCAATTCTGCGAACTCCAGACTCTCTTTTGCTAATGCTTGTATTGTTTGCTTATGTTGTGGAAATTCCTTAAGTAGTGAGTGATCTTCACCGAGCATAGATAACACCTCCTTTTTCGAGAATAAAACAACTGGTTATTTTTTAACCATAGCAGTTAATGGAATTGATTTATGCGATCTCCCGCACTGAGTAGCAGGAAAAATGGTCTGGCTCAATGCCGCCCCCTACTAACCTCATTGCTTTTGATAAAAGTGAGCAAAGTTAGGAATATACTGCTCCCATATTGGCGGTTTTCCTATATGGGCTTCAACTGCCGAGATAAATGCTTTGACCAATGCCGTTTGTTTACGGTGAGGATAGAGGGCATACAAAGCGAGATCTCCATTGCACAGCGTATACTGTGTGAGGAGAGGGCGTAGCTTCATCTCGACAATCGACCGATTGAGGTTGGAAGACGATATGGTCGCATACCCTAATCCATCCTGTACCGCCGCTATGAGAGTTGCCACGTCATTTACCTTACAGTTTCCCTTCATCTTGTAGTTGAGAAATGTTTCCCCACCCGGCTGTTCACTGAGTCTCATCGTATCAACGATCAATGAACGATTACTGTAAACAACAGAGGGTAGCTTAACCAATTCATCCGGAGTTTTCGGCTCCCCATAACGTTCAATAAACGTATCTGATGCTAAGATAACCGCTCTGATATCAGCAATTTTCCTCGCAATCAGGCTCGAGTCATCCAATCTTCCTAAACGAAATGCGACATCAAAATGGTCAGAAATAATGTCGGAACGCTTATCATCAAGCAGCAGCTCTATCTCAACATCAGGATAATTTTTAAGAAACTGGGTAATCACAGGTTGAAGATGGTTCTGTCCAATATGGAGAGGAGCCGTTACGCGAATGCGTCCCTTTGGTTGTGCATGGTAAGAATCCGCTATCGACTGTACGTGATGCAACGTGCCAACCAAACTCCGTGCTTGCTCTAAGATCTCTTCACCCGCAGGAGTCAGTGAGAAAGAGCGTGTCGAACGATTGAGCAACTGCACACCCAGTTCTGTCTCTAGTTTCTTGATTTGTTTGGATAGTGATGAGTTATCCATATCATTCAACGCCGCAGCCTTAGCAAACGAGCCCTGCTGCACGACATCAATAAACAGAGAGAGTTGATTAACCAGTGCCATCTCAGCGCCTTACTTTTGCGAACGTTGCCATTGCACTAACCACTTGTCCAAATGGTTAGCGAACTGCTGGCGATCAGCCTGACTAAGCGGCGCAGGGCCTCCCGTCTGAATACCACTGCTACGCATGGTTTCCATAAAGTCGCGAATATTAAGGCGTGACTTTATGTTCTCTTTGGTAAACATTTCACCGCGAGAACTCAATGCATGACCACCTTTGGTAATAATCTCGTCTGCGAGAGGAATATCGCTGGTGATCACTAAGTCACCGACTTGGCAGCGCTTAACAATTTCGTTGTCTGCGACATCAAAACCAGGTTGTACTTGCAACATAGTCACTTTCGGCGACGCTGGGGTGCGGATAAATTGGTTGGCAACTAAAGTCACCTCGACACCAGTCCTCTGAGAGGCTCGAAATAAAACATCACGAACCACGACCGGACACGCATCTGCATCTACCCAAATCTTCATCAAACTCGATTCCTTAATCTTCTCTAATTAACGCAATCATTAGACCGCAATTTGTTGAAGCATAATAGCGTTATTTAAAGCGTACAGCAGTTCCAGTATCGAAACTAACCTTACTCCCTGCAAATCTTTTTGACTAGAAAGCCCGACAGGCAAACAACCCCATTGCGTTTCGCGCGAGTTGACCCACAAACACGCCAATACGCTCAATGTAAAAAGCCCCTGAGAGAGGGGGCTACTCAGGGGCTGGTAACAGGTTCACTCGTATTCACCTAAGTGGTAAAAGACGCATCGTTAACTGACAAACAACCACACGCCAACTCCCATCATCAATGTTCCGGCAATTCTGTTCATTAAACGGACATTTTGAGAGTGACCCAGTAAGCGTTTCAATCCTTTTCCACCCGTGGCATATAGCGTCATGCAGATAAATTCAAACACTAAGATAATCGAGACGAGTACCACAAGTTGTGGCATGAGATCGGCTTTTTGATCGATAAATGGTGGTAGAAGAGAGATCATAAAAGCCCAACCTTTGGGATTCGCAATAGCAGTGACAAATCCTTGAATCACCAAGTCCCAATCACTTTGTGGTACCGCAGCCTGCTGTTCCAGATTGATCGCGAGTTTGCCTCTTGAACGCCACATCTGGATGCCAAGATAAAGTAGATACCCACCACCAATAAATTTCAGTGCAACGAACAACCAAGGATAGTTGAGCATAACCGCAGCAATACCGACCACCGCCGCTATCGCCACTAATCCAACACCCACCAGTTCACCCGCCATCATCCACAAGGCTCGTCGGTAACCGATACTCATACCTAGTGTTAAAGCAAGCGTCATGCACATCCCCGGAGTAATGGAGACAAAGAAAAAAGTCGGAATAAACATTCCCAGCAAAGCAGTATTCATAGAACCTAGATCGTGAGGAGTAGTAATGCGATCTAACATAATGCAATGTACAGCCAAACACCATACACCGACATAAGCAATAGAGGCACAGAATGTCCCTATCAGTACGAGAAGCGACGTATCGAAAATTACGACTCTAACTGAATAACTCCTGACTATATATGCACTTTTCGACCAACCCTATGACTATATGCATTTGGATTCTCACGTAATGAGAAAGGCTTCTATTTTAACAGCTAGGATTTTCAGTGTTAATTTTGCGATTTTATAGATAATAACTTTGCAAAATTTAGTTAACACGCCGTTAAATACCACAAAAAAGCAGTGACAGCGGTCACATCTACACATCCCCTCCACTATTTTGCTTTCTTATTTTTTCATTCGCCTGCTAACCTCCTGCTCGCCTTGAAATGAACTCAGGGTGCATAACTATAAGGAGTGTTCTCTATGAATACCAAGAAGCCAATGTCGTTAACCAGCCGTGTTATTCTTGATGGCGAAACTGTTCACAGGTCTTGGTCTGAGTGCAATTGTTAACTTGGCAGAGTACTTCCTCGTACTGGCTGGCACGCTACTTTTGCATGGTTTGGTCACCTACAGCTTGATGCTAAAAGGCTTTACTGGTCTAAGCCCTATCACCTTCCTTAAGAAGATGGAAGACGCAATTATGTTCGCTTTCTCGACGGCGTCTTCAAATGCAACGATTCCAGTGACAATGGAAACGGCTAAGAACCGCATGGGTGTAGAGAACCGTGTGTCATCGTTTACCGTACCATTAGGTGCAACGGTGAACATGGACGGTACTGCAATCATGCAAGGTGTTGCGACTGCATTTATCGCACAGGCGTTCAACATTGACCTGACGATGGGTGATTACCTGATGGTTATCCTCACAGCAACCCTAGCCTCTATCGGCACGGCAGGTGTTCCAGGCGTTGGTCTAGTTATGCTAGCAATGGTACTAAACCAAGTAGGTCTACCGCTGGAAGGTATCGCACTGATCATGGGTGTTGACCGTCTACTCGATATGATTCGTACTGCTGTTAACATCACTGGTGACAGTGCAGTCACCATCATTGTTGCTAAATCTGAAGGTGCGCTTGATGAATCTCGCTTCAACGACCCAATGGCAGGTGCGGCTGAAGAAGAAGTTCATCTCAAACGTTCAGAAGCTTAATTTGATCATAGCAGTTGGCTTAGAAGCCAATTTCAGCAAGGTCGCCAAATAGCTCTCACGACAAAAAGATCCCCCCTGACTCTAATGTCAGGGGGGGATCTATTCCTCTATAAGCAATGACTCTACTTGTTATCGCCACCAAAAAAACAAACATTTAGATCACAAATGTTTAATGAATACAATCGGATCCAACTTATCTCACATAACCACAGCTAAATCCTCTCTAGAATAGTTTTACGATAACAACAATCAGCTTTCCAAGGAGTGAAAGTATGAAATTGCAGTGGTCCCTTTTTGTCACCCTCTTTTTGCTACCTTTTTCAACATTTGCTGCTTCCTCGAACACACAAGTTTTACCATTAACCCAATCCACCATTGGTTATGCATCGCTCATCATCTTCGCTATCGCCTATACCTTGGTGATGCTAGAGGAGTACCTGCAGCTAAGGAAATCAAAACCTGTATTACTTGCCGCAGGCTTAATCTGGGCAATGATTGGTTACGTCTATTCCCAATACGATCAGGTTGAAGTTGCTAAGGCTGCGTTGGAACATAACCTGCTTGAGTATGCGGAGTTATTGCTGTTTTTGTTAGTCGCGATGACCTACATCAGCGCAATGGAAGAGAGGCGGCTGTTCGATGCA
Organism: Vibrio sp. M250220; assembly: GCF_036533795.1. Classification (NCBI taxonomy): domain Bacteria; kingdom Pseudomonadati; phylum Pseudomonadota; class Gammaproteobacteria; order Vibrionales; family Vibrionaceae; genus Vibrio; species Vibrio sp. M250220. The sequence continues at coordinate 31,737 of NZ_JATABI010000016.1, forward strand.
CTTCAGGCTTGGATGGTCGGCAAAGGATTTAACTTTAAATCACTCTTTTGGCTAACTGGTATTCTCGCCTTCTTTATTTCACCGATCGCCGATAACCTGACCACCGCACTGCTAATGTGCGCAGTCGTGATGAAAGTTGCAGGCGATAATACCAAATTCATTAATCTAGCCTGTATCAACATCGTTATCGCGGCCAATGCCGGAGGTGCCTTCAGTCCATTTGGTGATATCACCACTCTAATGGTTTGGCAGGCAGGGCACGTCTCGTTTGGAGAGTTCATGCCCTTGTTTGTACCCTCCGTCATCAACTACCTTGTGCCAGCGTTTATTATGTCGTTCTTCATTCCTAAGACTCGCCCAGATGTCGTCCACCAACATGTCGAGCTAAAACGAGGAGCTAGGCGCATCGTCTTTTTGTTTGTTCTTACCATAGCAACAGCGGTTGCTTTTCATGCTGTCCTGCACTTTCCACCCGTGGTCGGTATGATGATGGGGCTCGCCTATCTGCAATTTTTCGGATTCTTCTTGCGCAAAACCCTTAAAGCTTCTCTACATAAAAAAGCAGCGCGGGCAATAGAAAATCGAGATGATCATGCGTTAAAACGTTTAGGCTCAGTGGTGCCTTTTGACGTGTTCCGACGCGTCTCTCATGCAGAATGGGACACGTTGTTATTTTTCTATGGCGTCGTGATGTGCGTTGGCGGCCTGAACCTTCTAGGCTATTTAGGTATGATCTCTGAAGTCATGTATACCCAATGGGATCCGGTGCTAGCGAACGTGATGGTCGGAATACTTTCTGCCATTGTCGATAATATCCCAGTGATGTTTGCGGTATTGACCATGGAGCCAGTCATGAGTATGGGCAACTGGTTATTGGTCACTCTTACTGCTGGTGTGGGAGGAAGCTTATTGTCGATAGGCTCAGCAGCAGGTGTAGCATTGATGGGAGCGGCGCATGGAAAATACACCTTCTTTGGTCACTTGAAATGGCTGCCAGTCATCGCGATGGGCTACGTGGCTAGTATTGCTGCCCATCTATTGCTAAATGGTGCTCTCTTTACTTAATCACTTCAGCGGGCAAAGGAGAGAAATCTCTCTTTTGCCACGTACTGGCCAACTGGTATTTCGCACACACGTTGCACGTCAGTAACTCGTTATTGCCGTGAATTCGCATTACGATGTCTTCACGCTTCTCCTTCGAGCTATTGCGCATCTGGATGGTCAGGTAGTTATCTTTCACTTCAAACGTTTTTGTCACATCCAGATGGTTCTCCTTGATAAAAGTCACTTGAGCGTCTTTAAATTCCAGCAGATCACCGTTGTACTGGTTTTCGAAGACCCCTTCAAATGAATACGTTTGCTTGTTGAGAATGCGTTCTGTCTTCTCTTCTGAACACCCCATTAGGGCGACTGGCAATAAACCACACACCAACAACGCAGTGCTTTTTACCCGTGTTACCATTCCATCACTCCGATTGCTCTAACTGCAATAGCTGCGCTTTGCGTTCTACGCCTCCTGCGTACCCTGTTAGCTTACCACTTTTTCCAATCACCCTGTGACACGGTACAATCACAGAAACAGGATTTTTGCCATTCGCTAACCCTACGGCTCTAACGGCCTTGGGGTTACCAATCGCATTAGCAAGATCCTGATAGCTCCAGGTTTCTCCATATGGAATAGTGGCTAGCGCCTTCCAAACTTGAGTCTGAAATACGGTGCCTTTGGCTGCAACAGGAAGATCAAAATTGGTGCGAGAGCCAGAGAAATACTCAGTCAATTGGACAACCGCTTGGCAAAGAATGGGGTTGTCTTCCGTGTAGATCCCCAAACTGCCTGGCTGAGTCGTTTGAGTTTCAAACCAAGCACCGACTAGCCCCTCTTGGTTCGCTTGCAGCGTCATGACACCTAATGGTGATTGAAATGTGGTGTAGTAGTTTGTCATGCGTGACTCCAACAATGAAAGGTTGCGTAGCTTCCCCAAGGAGAAACTGTATTCGTAGTGAGGTTGGGGAAAGCCTTGAGTGCTTTTTTCACCACTAGGTCACTCTCCAAAAAACAGTTAGGTTCTGAAGCGCCTCGTAAACGCGCATAGTTCATCGTCCATGGTCCGATTCCCTTTATTTCAAGCCAGGACTCCGGTGGTGCATCAGGGTGACAGGTCATGTAGGCAGCAAATCTTGCCAGCGTATCCTTGCGGCTTTGAGGCATCCGCAAGAATGATAAATCTGCACCGTTCACTTCACTCGGAGTGGGGAAATGCGTGACGCCATCTGGCTGCAAAGTGGTTGCCAGCAAGTTCAATTGCCCAATGGCAGCTTTGATAGAGACCTGTTGACCAAGAATTGCCCTGACCCCCGCTTCCCAAGGACTCCAAACCCCAGGGATACGAATACCCGATTGCTTGATTAGCTTTGGCTCGATGTCATGTAAATGTTTCTCGATCAGTAACAAGTCACTGTCGAGATCGAACATACGCCGAACCTGATTAACCAACGACCTCAGGCACGAAATGTCATCGAGTTTAAACTGCAATCTTACAATGCCCGTTTTGGGGTTTGATACAGAAAACCAACCGGCTTGCCCTTCCAACTCGAAGCAACGTTGATAGTCGTCTGCCCCCACCCGTTCCAATCCGTTGATCGCTCTCAAACGATAGAAATCGAGCATGTGCTGCCAATCAAAGGGGCCTCGGTAAGCAAGATCGATATGATTCATCTCTGCACAAGCCACCAAATCCTTCTTTATCTGGGACGGTGTCAATTTCAGCTGCTGCTTGAACGCATCATTAAAACGACGAAGACTATTGAATCCACTCGCCAAAGCAACCTCTGTCACGGAGAGACGGCTGGTATGCAGCAACTGCTTCGCGAACATCAATTGATAACACAGCGCGTATTGCTTGGGGGACATACCAATATAGTGGCTGAACAACTTACGTAGATAGCGGTCTGAGATCCCGAGTCGCTCAGAGAGTTCGACTAGAGAAGCGTGTTGCAAAGCGCCTTGTTCAATTAACTTAACCGCACGCTGAAATGTCGCCTCGACGCCTTTCCATGCCCAAGAACTTGGCGCACTATCTGGGCGGCAGCGTAAACAAGGTCGATAACCCGCCTGCAATGCGAGGGCCTTATCAAAAAAGTACTCGACGTTTTCTTCCTTGGGTAGATTTGCTGGGCAAATCGGTCGACAAAAGATTCCTGTGGTTTTCACTGCCACGTAAAAACACCCATCAAAACGGCTGTCTCTTGCCATTCTCGCGTTATGGCAATCTTTTTTTGTCAAAAATGTCATTCCCTGAGCCATCATTTTTCCGATACGCTTCAAACTGTTATTTAAATTCTAAATCGGATAACAATAAATACTAGCCATTTTCGGCACTCAATGAGATTGCGAAGCCATTTTCCTCATCTAAAGTTATAGATGAAACCTTAAAAAATAATAAGGAAGTTGGCTATGCATCTACACTCTTGCACTGTTGTGCTTAAAAGCGATCTCACTATGACATGCGATAATGTTGAACAAATCTTAGGCATTATTGACCAACACGGCCCCATCAATATCGACAAAATTTTAATTGATGCCTTCGATGGTCAGTCGATACGTCGCTATCATGAATTAACGATTGAGGAGTCAATTGAGAGCTTAATGAGCCTTTAAAAGCAGTAGTCGCAAGGTAGCGTTAGCAGCTATCTTGTCCAACATGGATACAATAAAGCCTCGCATTAGCGAGGCTTTGATTTAAAGCGAGTTATTCAGCGACGGAAAAATCTGCCATCTGCTGCAAGCTATATGCAGTGACTGGGTCAATCGTTTTCACCAACTCTTCCACTTGCTTAATCGCATCTACCGAACTGCTCGCTTTACGATAGCTGAGGTAGATAGGACGATACCAATCCTCAACTCCCTGAACTTTGAACAGCTGTCCACTTGCTAAGAAGGGCTCGACGAGGGAGATTGGTAAGTAAGCACTTCCACCTTTTTCAAGGATGAATTCCAAAGCAATTCTGGCTGTAGATGTACGTAAGTAAGGCGCTGCGATTCTAGCGTGACGCTCCGCGTGCTCAGAGGCAAACTTCGTCCCCCAGTCAACATAGACATACTTATCTTCAAATACCGTATCTAACGCATCTTGCTTAGTCGAGACCAGCACAAGCACGACATCGGCGACTTTTTTACAGTGAAGTTCATCTGCTTTAATTTGATCAAAGGCGAAAGCCATATCGAGGGTGCGTTCTTGCAATTGACGAGTTAATGCTTCGCGACCCAAGATCTCAGCCATAAAGCCATAACCTTCAAATTCATCGGTCACTAGGCTGAGACAGTTCTGAAGATAGGCATCCCACACATTGGCAGTACCACCTAAAGTTAATTGCAGGGCTTTGCCACTTTCCAACGAAAGTTCCAGTTTAGCCTGTTGTAAGGTACTCACCATGACTTCGGCATAACCGATGAGTCGTTCACCAGAAGAGGTCAACTTGATGTTGTTTCGGTCTCGAATAAATAGCTGGGTGTCAAAGTAGCTTTCAAGTTGTTTAATGCGGGCACTAACAGCCGCTTGGGTGATGTACAGATTCTCTGCCGCTTTGCCAAAATGTCTGACTTGAGCCAGTTCTAAAAACGTTCTAAAGACTTTTACGTCCATTGGTTTTCCTCTACCGACAATCTTGCAATGTTAGCAAGTTCGATGAATTCTTATAATCTTCAGGTCACTAAAGTGTTATCTAAATTTAATAAAACTATTCAATAGTAATGATAAAAAGGTTTTGTTTTTCTTTTGTTAATTTTACGCCTAACTTTCGCTCTAGGTCACCCATTTAGGATCAATTAGAGGCTAACAAAATGTCTGACACCGAATTTCGTCATGGCAAAAAACGTTTTTACGACAATACTAAGTTCCCACGAGGATTCGCTAAGTCTGGCGATTTTACGCTTGCTGAGGAAGAAATTCTAACGCTTTATGGCGACACTATGCTTGGCTTAGAGTCTGGTGATTTAACGCCTGAAAACGCCGAAGAGAAACATTTTGTCAAAGTATTAGTCCATCCAGGCAAAGCGAAATCAAAACTTGAGCGTGTATGGCTTAAATATGTTCAGTTAGCTCGTGGCCGCAAGCGTTTCCATACTCTAAATGGTCGCAATAAACCTGAAGCAGGCGCTGATGACTACTCAGAAGACGCAAGCTTAGTAGAAGAAGATTAAGCACCAAATTAAAAGCCCTGAGCGCAATACGTTCAGGGCTTTGTCTATTTAGCGAGCATCGCCACTTTCTTAAGAAAGCTGTCACGCAGATGTTCTTGGTCATAGTCGAGGTGGTAGGTGTTGTGAAAACCAACTTTTAACTCGACGCCATTCCCCCGCATATAAACGTTATAGCCATCATAGTCGGAGAATGCCTCCACCCCCTCATATATTTTACCGTGCTCAGTTGGCGTTCCATTCGCCATAACGGTTTCATATGCCATAAGAATTTTGCTCGGATCAAGTTCGTTTTTCATCCCCAACCTCCTTTATTTCACACTGAAAGTATGAGCAGAAATGGCCTATTTAGCCAATCCGAACCTTGAGCCGTATCAAAATCTAGACGTTTTTGTCTTCTCTAACCAATTCCGCCAAGGTCGCTAATCGTTGCTGGCTATTTTTGACATATGGGTTATCAGTATCCCAAGCATATCCAGCCAAGATTGAGCTAATCATCTCTTTAATACGCGGGTTTGGGCGCTGATAGAAGATCACATCTTGTAGTGTGCCGTTATACCAACCTTCTACGTAGGTTCTGAAGGTGTTAACGCCAACCATCAAAGGCTCCGCATACTCTTTTTGCCAATCCACGGCCTGTCCACTGAGCTGACGAACAATACAATCTGCCGCAAAGTGTGCCGATTTCATCGCAATAGTCACGCCAGAAGAGAACACTGGGTCAAGAAATTCGCCCGCGTTACCAAGCAAAGCGTAGTGCGATGTCGCAAGATGTTTAACGTTGGCTGAATAACCACCGAGTTCGCCAGCAGGGTTAGGATACTCAGCATTCGCCAACAAGCGAGCTAAACCCGGCTCCTCACTAGCCAGCTGTTCAATTGCCTCTATCTTGTCTTGTGGGTACTTGTCGAAGAACTCAGGCTCACCAACAATACCAAATGAGCACACGCCATTGGAAAAAGGAATTAGCCAGTACCAAACATCATGATTATCAGGATGGACAGAGATCAGAATCTTATTGCGGTCATACTCCATATCTTCAACGTCGATGTTGCCAACGATATGAGTGAAAATCGCTTTACGTGGTGGAAGACACGATGGCTCTTCAAGATCGAGCATTCTTGGTAGAACACGTCCAAAGCCACTGGCATCGAGCACATAGTCGGCTTCTATCTGATAGGGATTACCTTGATGATCCGTGATCGTAAGCAGCGAGCGCTGGTCAATGAACTCGAGTGCCGTCAGTTCATGTTTGTAACGAATTTCGACACCTTGTTGTGCAGCACTGTCGGCAAGTACCTTGTCAAAGTTACCACGCTGAACTTGGTATGTGGTTCCCGGGCCACTGCTAAACTTTTCAGTAAAGTTGAATTGGGTATAGACACCATTGCGTCTAAATGCGGCGCCATCTTTATATTGGAAGCCGTATGCGTTTACGGCCTCTAGCATTCCAGCCTGCTCAACCACTTCCATACACGCTGGCAACAAACTTTCTCCAATCGAAAAGCGAGGGAACTCGGCCTTTTCAATTACAATGACTTTGATATTTTGCGCATTAAGCAGCGCAGAAACGGTAGAACCAGAGGGCCCGGCACCGACAACAACAACTTGAGTAAATTCTTTATTCATCATTATTTTTTATATTGCTCATGTTCAGATAAAGTGACTATTTTGACGTCAACTTTAATAAGGTGTGACCGAGTCCGATATCATCCGTTCTCTCAATCACGGCTAAGCCCGCCTCTTCGACAATCTCCAGAAAATCGTCGCTACGATAAAAGCGGCTATTGCCATTGGCTAAACAGGTGAAGTATAGCGAGGTCGCGTTTAGACTATACGATGCGGCATCATATTTCTGTGCATCCCAAAACAGCTCTAGAATATAGACGGCATCGCCAGGACGAAGTTGTTGCTTCACACGTTTCAAGATACTCAAGATCTCCATCGGAGAGAAACAGTCTAGGAACTGGCTCATCCACCAGATATCTGCTTGAGGGGGCAGAGTTTGCTGTTTGTCGAGCATATTGGCTGGGAAAGGCGTAACACGCTGTTCAAAACCGTGCTGCACTGCATTGGCCATAGCCATTTCCAATTGCTGAGGTAGGTCGACAATGGTGACCTGAACCTCACTGTCATATCCACAGCACTGCATCGCCCATTTACCAGTGTTACCACCGATATCAACGATCTGCTTTGGCTGTGATTTGAAGACTTCTTGAAGTAAAACAGGGAAAGAACGATCGGAGTAGAAGTGATCAAATTTAAACCAGCTTTGCTTCGCTCTTTCTGGCAATTGTGAGAGGCCTTGATAAATCGTCTCCCATTCACCCAACTCTTTCAGTCCTGCGGGCTTACCTTCCACTATCGATTCAGTTAAGTGCATCATCGCCGCATAACAAACGTCTGCGGTGAAATCCATGTTGGCGTTGGTCATGCCATCGTGGAGAATAAAAAAGCCTAGATTGGCTAATGAATAGTTAGGTTTTTGCCATAAAACAATGTTTGCACTGATGGCCATATCGAGTAGCACTTTTACGCCATACTCTGAAACGTCGGTTTTTTGTGCAATCGCGGCAGCATCTAAGCCTTCACTGCCTGCATCGTCAAGTACAGTTAAAATACCTAAGTCACGCAAAGTACGCGCCGTGTGAAATACAATCGGTGCAAATGAAAGCTTTTGAGCTTCTGTCTTCGCCTCTAGTGCGTTGAATGGATCTTTAATTTTGTTTACCACGAAAAACCTAACTATTAGTTGCTAATTAATTACTGACCAGAAGCCGTTAACGCTAACTGACGCTTAATATCTACGTTTAGATTGTTTATCCAACGGTTGTAGTTACGGTGAATTTTGCCACCTTTCTCTTTTAGGTTTTCTGAGTTGAGATAAATTATTGAGTAAAATTTGTCGCTAAATGGGATTTTTATCTCAGCGTAGTGGTCACGAACATGAATTTTTGCGTTCAATTCTGTTGGACTCACTTCTTCGACAATCCAACCGCGATTCGTCGCAGCTTGCATTATCGCCATCTTAACTTGTTTGCTTTGAAGATTATATCCAACTGGAGTATCCTCAACATTCATTACAGGCTGAACTCGCCCACAACCAACAAGTAATAACGCTAACAAAAGTGAGCCGAGTAACTTAAATGATGACATATTATTATTTCCTTAATTAAGTGTAAGTCTGCAATAGTATTTCGCTGTAAAAACAACAATTCAAATTTTTATGTCAAATTCAGAAATCAATATCTCATTTAACATCGATGCATGGCTCGCACATTCTAACGGACTTTCCACGTCTCAAAATTGGGAAAGCTGGGCAAATAACTTGGAATGGCCGCAAGACGGTACCCTGATTTGCTCAGCCATACCACCGATGATGCGCCGTAGAATGAGTCATTTAAGCAAACTAGCGGTTCAAACGAGCATTGAACTGTTAAATGAACACGAGATTGATTATCTGGTTTTTGCCAGCCGCCACGGAGAACTGCACCGCAGTATTGCTTTAGTGGGTGATATCTTACGTGGCGAAGAAGCCTCTCCAATGGCTTTTTCCCAATCTGTGCACAATACCGCAGCCGGACTTGCCACCATCGCAACCAAAAAAACCATTCCTCTAACCTCAATTGCAGCCGCTGAAAATACGTTTCAAAGTGCCTTGCTTGAGGCTTGGCTTTATCTCAATGATCATCCAGATCATAAAGTACTGGTTGTCGATTTTGATGAACCGGTTCCAGAAGCCTATCAGCAATATGAACATCAGCAGTATCAAGGTTATGGACTGGGCTTGGTGTTGTCGGTTGGAAAGCAGTACCAAATCTCCAAACAGAGTAACGATAGCGGCCAGCCCCATTCTCTACCTCAAGGGTTAGAGTTTATTCGTCAGTTCGTTTCTGAGCGAAATGAATGGGCTATTTGTGCCAACAATCAAATCTGGAATTGGCAACGAAAATGATTAAGTTAGGTCAATATTGGCGTGTGTTCGCAACTGGATTCTGTTTTTCAGTTTTTGGCTTAGGTGGATTAGCGCTCAGCTTTATTGTTATTCCTACTATTCGCATATTGTACCGTGATAAAAGGGCCAGAGAATATAAAGTTCAGAATACGATACAGCGATCATTTAACTTTTTCTGCAAGCTGATGAAGTTGACCGGCGCCATTGATTATAAAATCCTAGGCGCTGACACTTTGCACAATGATAAAAATTGCTTAATTGTTGCTAATCATCCAAGTCTCATTGATTACGTTTTAATCGCCTCTCAGCTAGAACGCTGCGATTGCCTCGTCAAATCAGCGATATGGGACAACCCGTTTATGAAGCATATTGTCAAAGCGGCGGGTTATATTCCAAATGAAACGCCAGACGATTTATTGGCAATATGCGAACAACGCTTTGAACAAGGAAATGTTTTATTAGTTTTTCCTGAAGGCACGCGAACAACACCTGGCGTTGAATCCAAACTTCAACGTGGTGCTGCGCAAATTGCCGTCCGCACAGGTCGAGATTTGCGCATCATTCACATCACCGTTTCTCCGAGCTTTCTCACAAAAGAGAAAAAGTGGTATCAAGTCCCCCCAACTAAGCCTTTTTTCCTAGTAGAGGTTAAGGATAAAGTTGAGGTTAAGCCCTTTATAGAGCAAACTACGTCTCCGACACTTGCTGCCAGACGCTTGCAGCAGCATTTATCAGAGACACTCTTTCCAGAAAACCCAAGTCACAAGTAGGTCCACGTGGAAAAACTACATAACGAAATCAAACAACTTATAATTGATGCGCTTAATCTAGAAGACCTAACTGTCGAAGAGATTGAAACGGACGCTCCACTATTCGGCGATGGTCTAGGCTTAGACTCAATCGATGCCCTCGAACTCGGTTTAGCGATTAAGAAAAAGTACAACATTGTCATTGACGCAGATGATTCCAATACTCGTGAACATTTTGCATCTGTAAGCAATCTGGCAAACTATATCTCTTCGCAAATCAGTGAGTAATGAGTAGGTAATTTCATGACTGACGTAAATAAACAGCAAGTATTTGAGCAAGTTAAAGACGCACTTGAAGAGCTTTTTGAAATCGATGCATCAGATATCGTTCCTGAAGCACATCTGTATCAAGATCTCGACCTTGATAGCATCGATGCTGTCGATCTCGTGGTTCATCTGCAAAACGTAACTGGCAAGAAAATCAAACCTGCGGAATTCAGTACCGTGCGTACAGTTGATGACGTGGTCAATGCAGTCACAGAGCTTCTGAAGGAAGCCTAATGCGTCAATTGCTGACAATTCTGTCTGCAGTTGTCCTGCTCGCCTACCCATTCGCTGTCTACTTCGGCATTGAAAAATATGGCTTTTCCTTGGTGGGGATACTGCTTATCGCCGCCTTGGGAATTCGACTGCTCAGTGTCCAACGCAGCCAATTAAAAGAACTCAAGTACGTAGCTCAAGTCAGTGCGGTAACCGGTATTTCGTTGGTAGCCATTGGCATGTTGTTTAAACAGCATGGTTGGCTGACGTTTTATCCTGTGGTGGTCAACCTGTGTATGTTAGTGGTGTTCGCCAGCAGTTTTAAGCAGCCACAAACCATCATCGAAAGATTGGCACGGCTGCAAGAACCTGAGTTACCTCCGAGTGGCGTACAATACACACGTAAAGTGACTGCGGTTTGGTGCGGTTTCTTTATCTTAAATGGACTATTCGCACTTTACACCTGCTTTCACTCCATGGAACTTTGGACCTTATATAACGGTCTGATCAGTTACTTACTCGCGGGTTCCTTGTTTGCTGTTGAGTGGATTGTTCGCCAGTTTATCCGAAAGGACCGATAGACATCATGTACCTTGACCAAGCTGACTTTTGCTCGCTCACTGATCTGCTGTGTGCCCAGCGCCCAAGTCTTTATCCTGTCGCATTTGCAGAACAAAACACCTTTAGCTGGATGCAGTTCCAAGCCGATATTGAGCGCTTTCAAACTCTTTTGAACCAACACAGCGCTGAGAAAATCGCGTTGTGTTGCGCAAACAGCTATCTGTTTGCGGTTGGTTTTTTTGCCGTCTGCTACGCCAACAAACGTTTGGTGTTACCTGGCAATTATCAACCTGAAGCGGTACGTGAATTAAGCTCTCACTTCGATCTACTGCTCCACGATGACTTGGTTCCCGTTGTTGAGTCTGTTCCTTCGTTGTTACTCAGCCGTTCAACAGAACCGTTGTCGGAGCCAACGCCATATTTATCGTCACCTCTTGATGTCGACGCTGTGACCCTGACCTTATTTACCTCGGGTTCAAGTGGAAAAGCAAAGGCGATAGTTAAAACCCTGCGCCAGCTAGATAACGAGATCGCCATTCTCGAGTCACTATGGGGCAATCAGCTAACGGGTTCTCGAATTGAGAGCACTGTGTCTCACCAACATATTTATGGCCTGCTATTTCGCCTGTTATGGCCATTATGTTCAGGGCGTCCGTTCGCGGTGCACAACCTTGAGTTTCCTGAGCAGCTCGTTCACCACGCGAGTCATGACACCGTGCTTATCAGCAGTCCTGCGTTATTAAAGCGCCTGAGTGAAGAACACGATAGCGCTCCGCTGCGCGCCATCTTCTCTTCTGGAGGACCGCTGACGCACAGTGCTGCCCTGCATAGCCAAGAACTATTCGGTTCACTTCCAATCGAAGTGTTTGGCAGCACAGAGACTGGGGGAATCGCTCACCGAAAACAAGCTGTGCCAACCACACCATGGAGACTGTTTCCAAGTGTCGAAGCGCAACTTAACAGTGAGCGTTGTCTGCGATTAAAAGCCCCCCACATTGACGGCGATAACTGGTACCAAACTGCCGACGAATGCCACTTCCATGATACAGTCTGTTTTGAGCTGAAAGGGCGTACCGATCGTATTGTCAAAGTAGAAGAAAAAAGGATTTCTCTGGTCGAAGTCGAGAAACGTCTTGAACAGCTCGACTGGATCGAGGAAAGTGCGGTTATACCGCAAAGCGAAGGAAATCGCATCGCACTGTGCGCGGTTATCGTCTTAACTCCGGCTGGTGAACAGGAGATAACACAACTCGGAAAAGGCAAATTCTGGATTGCTCTTCGTCAAGCGTTACGCAACTGGCTAGAGCCAATCGCGATTCCACGTAAGTACCGTGTTGTCGATGAAGTGCCGCTAAATAGTCAGGGCAAGCGCCAAGTCGCTGACATTGAAAAATTGTTCCAATCATAAACATTAAGTAGCACCATGGATAAAAGAAAACCAACGATCACAAATGTTGTCATTCAAGGTAACCAAGCCACCCTTAGCGCTAAGGTTGATGCGGATATCTTGGATTTTCGTGGTCACTTTAGCCATTTCCCGCTTTTACCGGGAGTCAGTCAGATTGACTGGGCACTCTTTTATGCGATTGAGTACCTCAACACTCCACCGACATTTAAAGGCATGGAAGTGATTAAGTTTCAAGAGCCTATCCTTCCAGATGCCCAGATTACCTTAGAGCTGATCTGGGACGATGAAAAACAAAAGCTGACCTTTAAATACAGCTCAATTCACAACGAACAACGGGTTATCCACTCATCTGGAAAAATGAAATTAAGGGGCTAAGGTGGACAATTACCAGCCCTGTTTTGTTATCCCTTGCTATAACCATGGAAGCACTATTGCTGCTGTGGTGTCATCACTGAAACCTTTTGATTTACCTTTTATTATTGTTGATGACGGTAGCAATGCGAACACCAAACAGGCTCTTATCGACGTCGCTGAGCAAGACAATGTTACCTTAGTAACACTGGCGAAAAACCAAGGCAAAGGCGGTGCTGTGATGGCCGGGATCCGCCACGCGCATCAACTGAACTTCAGCCATGCGATTCAGATTGACGCTGATGGCCAGCATGACATTGACGCCTTACCTGCACTGATTTCATGCTCACAACACAATCCTGATTGTTTGGTTTCTGGCCAACCCATTTATGATGATAGCGTTCCAAAGGCTCGTCTATACGGTCGCTATGCCACTCATGTTTGGGTCTGGATAGAAACACTATCTCTGACCATCAAAGACAGCATGTGCGGCTTTCGTGCCTATCCCGTTAACAAGACCATCGCAGTGCTAGACAAATATGACATTGGCACACGGATGGACTTCGACATCGAAATCCTTGTGCGTATGTATTGGGAAGGCGTTGATATTGAGTTTGTTGAAACTCGCGTCATCTATCCTGAAGGGGGAATATCCCATTTTGATGCACTTTGGGATAACGTCAAAATCAGTTGGATGCATACTCGACTGTTTTTCGGTATGCTACCGCGAGCCCCCCAGCTAATCGCCCGTAAGCGCAGAAAAAACAACAGTGATGATCAGCCACACTGGTCGAAACGACAAGAGCAAGGCACGATCTTCGGTATCAAGCTGTTGCTGGCGATCTACAGTTTGCTGGGTCGCAAAGTCTTTAATCTTATTCTGAAAGTGGTCATCGGCTATTATCACCTCGTTGGTAAGGATGCAAAGCAAGCATCAGAAATCTATCTCTCGCAACTCAAGTCGTACGCACAGCAGCACTCTTTCGAGTTACCAGAAAAACTCGACAGCTATCATCACCTGCTGTCGTTTGGTCATACCATGCTTGATAAATTGGCTGCTTGGAAGGGTGACTTCAGTGTCGAAAACCTAACCATTCATGGTCAGGAAAACTTTCAACGTATGGTGGACAACAAACAAGGGGTTGTTATTCTCGGCTCTCATCTGGGTAATATCGAATTGTGTCGTGCGCTTGGGCGTCGACATTCTCATATCAAGATCAATGCCTTGGTGTTTACTGAACATGCGGAACGCTTTAACAGCGTGATGAAAGCCGTTAATCCTAGCTCTGAGCTCAATCTGATTCAGGTCAGCTCTATGGGGCCCGATACGGCGATTCTCTTACAGCAAAAAATTGAGCAGGGTGAATGGATCGTGATCGTTGGTGATCGCACATCGACCAGCAAAGAGAGCCGTTCGGTGTGGGCCGATTTTCTCGGTAAACCAGCGCCTTTCCCGCAAGGGCCGTTTATGCTGGCGGCTATTTTGAAAGCCCCCGTTTATCTACTCTTTGGACTTCGCGATGACAGTAGCGATAAGCCACACTTTAACGTCTACTTTGAGCCGTTTAGAGAACAAATCTTGCTGCCACGCAAAGAGCGACAAGCAGCATTACAACAGGTTGTGCAAGACTATGCCCAACGTCTGCAACACTACACCCTGCAAGCGCCACTGCAGTGGTATAATTTTTTCAACTTTTGGACATTAAGTAATCAGCAAGATGACGATGCAAAACGATAACACCATTACGTTTGGCGCACAGGCGCTGAGCATAGAAGATGTAGTTGCCATTGCCGAAGGTGCCAATGCTAGCCTCAATAATTCACCACAATTCACCACTAAAATAGACAAAGGTGTTCAGTTTCTTGAACGTTTGTTGAAAGAGGAAGGCGTCATTTACGGCGTAACCACAGGTTATGGTGACTCTTGCACGGTTGCGATTCCACCGAACCTAGTCGATGAACTTCCGCTTCACCTCACCCGCTTCCATGGCTGTGGTCTAGGAGAAGTGCTATCGCACCAACAAGCGCGAGCCGTGCTCGCCACTCGATTATGTTCATTAGCCCAAGGGGTTTCAGGAGTAACACACGATTTGCTCAACCAGATCGTTACTCTTATCAACCAAGACATTTCTCCTCGTATCCCACAAGAAGGCTCAGTAGGTGCAAGCGGTGATTTAACGCCACTCTCTTATCTTGCTGCCGCTCTGATTGGTGAAAGAGAGGTCATCTATAAAGGTGAAGTCCGCCCTACCGCTGAAGTCTACGCCGAGTTAGGCATTAACCCTATTCATCTTAAACCTAAAGAGGGCCTCGCCCTGATGAATGGCACATCGGTCATGACCGCTCTCGCTTGTCTGGCATACAAACGCGCAGAATATCTTGCTCAACTATGTACCAAGATCACCGCGATGGTTTCTGTCGGCATGCATGGCAATGACTTTCACTTTGATGAAGCACTATTTGCGGTGAAACCTCACCCTGGTCAACAGCAAGTTGCTGCATGGCTGCGTGCCGATCTCAACGCCGAACGTCCTCCACGCAACAGTGACCGTCTACAAGATCGTTATTCACTCCGTTGTGCACCGCATGTGATTGGTGTTGTTCAGGACTCACTGCCGTGGCTGCGTTCAATGATCGAAAATGAACTGAACAGCGCTAACGATAACCCAATCATTGACGGTGAAAACGAACGCGTGCTGCACGGCGGCCACTTCTATGGCGGTCATATTGCTATGGCGATGGATACCCTCAAGACGGGTATCGCTAACCTAGCGGATCTGCTCGATCGTCAAATGGCACAACTAATGGACTATAAGTTCAACAATGGCTTGCCCTTTAACCTAACGGGAGCAGAGGGTGAACGTAAACCGATCAACCACGGCTTCAAAGCAGTGCAGATAGGTATTTCAGCTTGGACAGCAGAAGCGTTGAAGCACACCATGCCAGCCAGCGTTTTCTCTCGCTCAACTGAATGTCACAACCAGGACAAGGTCAGTATGGGTACGATTGCAGCTCGTGACTGTTTGCGTGTACTCCAATTAACCGAACAAGTCGCTGCGGCGTCATTGCTTGCAAGTATTCAGGCCGTAGAGATTCGTCGTCGCCATAATGAACTTGATGAGCACCATATGAGTGACAACCTCAAGATGATTCGTGATGCGGTATTAAATGAATTTGAATTTGTCGTAGAAGATCGTCCACTTGAACACGACCTTCGCCACTTTATTTCTCGAATTCAGCAACGCCACTGGTCACTCTATCCGGAGGCTTAATGGAGCAAGTAATCCAATTTCCACTCGAATCTGAGGTGACACTGGTCACCTCGTTTCAAGACGCAGATCCTATGGGTGTGATTTACCACGGCAACTACTTTCGCTTTTTTGAAGAAGCCCGCCGCGTCATGATGGAGAAGATCGACTACGGTTATCTCGCGATGAATGAATCTGGCTACATGTGGCCAATCATAGATACGCGCGTTAAGTACGTGAAAGCGATTCCTTTCAATCACCAGATCCGCGTAACTGCCAAACTGACTGAGTGGGAGAATCGACTGCGTGTTGATTACCTAATCTCCGATGCTGAAACAGGTGCAAGGATGTGTAAAGCGCACACCACACAAGTAGCAGTCAGTATCAAAGAACAGGAAATGTGCTTTGCTTCACCGAAGATCTTTATCGATAAAATTGAGCATTGGCACCAACACGGGAGAGTCGCTCAATGAAAAAGTGGTTAATGCTCGCTTTATTAGCACTCTCTCCCTTTAGCTGGGCGCAAGTCACGGATCTTTCCTCGCTGCAAACAGAGTTAGCCAAGAGCGCGACCGTTCGCGGCGACTTTACTCAACTTCGTCATCTTGAACTGTTTGAGCAACCGTTAAGTTCGCAAGGAAAGTTCACGCTAAACAAAGCACAAGGGTTATTGTGGCAGCAAACTACACCATTCCCAGTTCAGTTGGTGCTGACACAAGATAAGCTACGCCAAACATTTGCTGGACAAGCGCCTCAGATTATCACGGCAAAAGAGAACCCAATGGCGTTCTATTTTAGCCATGTATTCCTAGCGGTTTTCCATGGCGATACCGAAGCACTACAAGAGCAGTTTGATCTGAATTTAGCCATCAACGAAGGGCAATGGACGCTTAGGTTAACACCTAAACAATCCCCCCTAAACTCCGTGTTTGAGTCTATCACTCTGACAGGAAAGCAGGATATCGATGGTCTGATATTGCAGGAAATTCGTGGTGACAAGACCGAAATTCTTTTTACCAACCAGACTCATCAGCCAGAGAGCCTAAGTGATGCGGAACAAGAGCAATTCAGTTTCTGACGATGCAACTCGCCAAAGCTTGGGTGGCAAGAACATAGCAATAGCTTGGCTTGGTCTAGTATTGCTTTTTCTTGCCCTGCTGGCTAAACAGTGGATTTGGTCAGCTCAATCTCCCATTGAGACCAACATCTTAAAGTTGCTGCCAGAAAACCTGCAAAACCCCATTGCTGAGCAAGCGTTTGAAACCGTTTCGAACAACTTCAGCGATAAAGTGGTCTTCGTTCTTCGTACTCAAAAAGACGACCAGCTTTTTGCCGCGGCAAATGCTCTTGAGCAGGCTCTGTCCGATACTGGACTATTTAAGGAAGTCACTGGAAAAGTGCCGGCCGAGCAACAGCAGCAGTGGGCGAGTTACTATTTTCAGCACCGTTTTCAACAGCTCACACCGGAGCAACGCCAACGTCTCACGGCAACACCGGAGGCTCAAGTTCAGTACGTCGTCCAATCGATCTATAACCCATTTTCTGGCGTCACTGGCAATGAACTCGCCAGCGACCCATTTTTGTTGTTTCGTGACTATCTTGGCCAGTTAACTCAACAAAGTTCCACCTTTAGCATCGACAACGGATACCTGACCACTCGGCACCAAAATCAGAAGTATGTGCTGATCACGGCAACACTGAAAGATTCTCCTTACAGCCTCAATGCCCAAGAGGGTGTATCCAAAATCATCGATATAGAGCAGCAACTGACCACGCAGTATCAGGTTCAGACGCTCCACACGGGTGTGCTCTTCTACGCCGAGTTTGGAACTAAGAGTGCGAAATCAGAAATCAGCACCATTGGTCTTTTTTCGCTATTCGGTGTCATCGTTTTGGTGATAGGCGTATTCAGAAGTAGCGCGCCACTGATGCTAGCGCTGCTATCGATCAGCATCGGTTTAGTCGCGGCCCTTGCTGTTACCACAGAGCTGCTTGGGCGAGTACATCTGTTTAGTCTGGTGTTTGGTGCCAGTCTGATTGGTGTCTCCATCGACTACGCATTCCATTACCTAACGGAACGCCTTGCTGCTGGACACAGTTGGGATAGCCGCAAAGGGCTGAAACATATTCTTGCAGCCATTTCGATGGGACTGGTCACCAGTTTGATTGGATATCTGGGGATGCTGATCGCTCCTTTCCCAGGTCTACAGCAACTCGCCCTGTTCTCGTCGATTGGTTTAATTGCAGCCTACGCTACCGTTGTCGCTTGGTATCCGATTCTAGCCAAACGCCCCACCGAGTCTCGACCTTTACCGGGCAACTGGCTATGGCAACGCTGGTTGGGGCAATGGGAGAAACCGAGCTTTAAACTCACCATGCCAGCAATCTGTTTGGCTGCCACCTTACTTCCTCTGACTGCGCTGCACTATGATGACGATATCCGTCAACTTCAGGCTATGCCAGATAGCCTCAAATTGCAGGAGCAGCAGATCAACGAAATCAGTGGGCTGCAATCTTCTCAACAGATGTTAGTCGTGACCGCCAATGATGATGAATTGCTAATGCAGCGCCTTGAGTCGCTCCATCCGACCCTAGACCAATGGCAACAAGAGGGCTCGATTGAAGGTTATCAAAGTCTGACTCAATATCTTGGTTCTATCACACGCCAACAGAGTGATTACCAGTTAATCGAGAATCTGTACGCATCACAGGGCGACAAATTGAGCGATACACTTAAGCTCACGTCTGTGCCCTTACTAGCAGAAGCGTTTAAGCCAGTAAATCTACAGGAGTATTTACAGCAGATTGTCTCTGAGCCTGTGCGCTTCTTATATGTAGGGCAGATTGAGCAACAAGTGGCCGCGATCGTTGTACTCACTAAGCTCAACAATGCCGAAATCGTCAAGCAGTTTGCACACGCTCATCCCGATATAAGCTACCTCAATAAGGCAGAAGAGATCTCTACTTTGTTTGGCGAGTACCGCGTCAAAGTCCTTGAACTATTGGTCATCGCCCTCGTGGTGATTAGTGGTTTACTGGTCAAACGTTATGGTCTCAAACACGCAGTGCTAATACTCATCCCTTCCCTTATTGCTTGTCTTGTGGGAATCGCGACAGCGGCGATGCTCGGTTCAACCCTAAATTTGTTCAATTTACTCGCACTTATTCTCATAATTGGGATTGGCATCGACTACACACTATTTTTTGCTGAAAAAGCGCGTAGTCCAAGTACATTACTGGCGATCACTTTATCCGCTCTGACAACGTTACTCTCTTTCGGGTTACTGTCACTGAGCCAGACACACGCCATTCATAGCTTTGGAATTACAGTTCTTAGCGGAATTTTTGTCGCTTGGCTGCTGTCTCCACTCGCGATTAATGAGGAGAAACAATGAAGCGCACTACTTTGGCGAAAACACTGTGCTCAATAGTGCTTGGGGTCGTTCTTAGCGCTTGCAGTTCCACTCCGCAAAGTACAACTCCAACCGTAGTGGTCGCCAAGCAGACCCAAGTAAACCTACCAATCCCTGCGTCGCTAGGTTATTCACTGACGGCTAGCCAATTAATTGAAGCGCAGTGGCAAAACGGAGCGCAAACTCGTAGCGAACAATTGCCGGTACAATTGCAAGTCTCGCAAGATAAGCTCGTTCTGGCAGGTTTTTCTTCTTGGGGAACACGGATTCTGTCCCTTACCTATCAAAACGATAGCATTTCAACCGATGTGATGAGTGGTCTTGGAGGCGTCTTGCCACAACCAGAACAAGTGCTATTTAATCTGATGATCACGCTCTGGCCGAGTTCTGCTTGGGAAGCCCCTCTAAATAAGGTAAGGTGGCGAATGATTGACGAAAACAATTCCAGAGCTATATTCGATAGCGTCGGTGAAAAGGTCATTGACATCCATTACAGCAACAAGGACAGGCTAGTGGGTGAAATTACCTTTAATCACTTAATCGATAACTACACTGTAAAAATAAAAACGCTGCAATTTAGTACAGCCCCAACTAGATAGCCATCATGCTGACACACGTTTCTAAACCGATTTTTATTCAAGATTGTGGCTTTCATTCCGCGATGGGATCAGACGTATCCCAGATACACTTGTGCCTGTCCGGCCAACAAGCCTCAAATATGGTGGTCGATGACCATATCCTCAATACGGGTACTTCCACCGTAGTAGGTCGTATTGATGACCCACTTCCAGAGCTCCCTTCTCATCTCGCGGAGTTTGATACACGCAACAATCAATTGGCTCTCTCGGCAATAAGGCAAATTGAGCATAAGGTTCGCTTAGCGATCAATGAGTTTGGCCCCTCAAGAGTCGCCGTTATCATAGGAACCAGCACGTCTGGTATTGCCGATGGCGAGATCGCATATCGACAGAGACTTGAGAGCGGAGCCTTCCCTGAACACTACCACTATCGTAAGCAGGAGCTAGGCAACACCAGTGACTTTGTTGCTGCCTACTTCGGAATCACAGGGCCATGTTACGCAATCTCTACCGCATGTTCATCCAGTGGTCGCGTATTTATCACAGCGCAACGATTACTGCGTAGTGGACTCGTCGATGCAGTCATCGTCGGCGGCGTAGATACGCTTTGCCGCTTAACTCTAAACGGTTTTAATGGTCTGGAAGCACTTTCAAATACACTTTGCCAGCCATTTAGCCAAGCAAGAGACGGTATCAATATTGGAGAATCAGCCGCCTTGATGTTGTTGAGTTATCAACCATCTAAGGTCGCTCTGTTGGGCGCGGGCGACAGTTCTGATGCCCACCACATTTCGGCACCTCACCCTGAGGGAAATGGTGCAGAGCAAGCGATGCAAAAAGCGCTCGATGACGCAGGACTAGTGGTCGGTGACATCGGCTATATCAATGCCCACGGAACGGCAACCCCACTTAATGACAGCATGGAAAGCAAAGCGATTCATCGCTTATTTGGCGATCGGGTAGTGGTCAGCTCAACCAAACCTCTAACCGGTCACACCCTTGGCGCTGCAAGCGCTACCGAAGCCGCCATTGCGTGGCATATTTTGAATTACGACTTAGAGCTACCCATGCAGCATTGCCGTGACAAAGCCGCGGATATCGAAGTTTCACTGGTTGAAACGACGACCAAATTGCAGGGTAAAGCCATTTTAAGCAACTCGTTTGCATTTGGTGGCAACAATATCAGTCTCATCTTTGGTTACATCCATGACTAGCTATCCTCCTATCGCACAATTACTGCCGCATGATGAGCCGATGATCCTTATCGATCGTGCGCTAGACATTCAACAAGACACCATCCACTGTCAGGTGGATATAGGTGCAAAAAATCCATTTTATAATACTGACACCAGCACTCTTCCTGCATATGTAGGAATTGAGTTTATGGCTCAATCCGTCGCGGCTTGGTCAGGCTACCACGCCATTCAACAAGACGCAGAACCCCCTATCGGCTTCTTGCTTGGGAGCCGTCGATACATTTCTCATTGTGATGCGTTCCAAAATGGTCAACAGCTCGACATCTATGCCGAGAAAATGATGGAAGATAATGGTATGGCGGTCTTCTCTGCGCGTATCGAGTTCGAACAACAGACCGTCGCGAGTTGCCAGTTAAATGTATACGTACCTTCAGAACAAAAATTACAAGAAATGAAAATCAGGAGTCACCAATGACCCGTCAAGTTTTAGTTACAGGCGCAAGTAAAGGCATCGGCCAAGCAATCGCAATTCAGTTAGCAAAAGATGGATTCACCATCGCCGTTCATTACATGGGTGACCAACAAGGTGCTCAGCAAACCTTAGACACTATTATCGAAAATGGTGGCAATGGTCGTCTGATCCAGTTTGATATCAGTAATCGCGAAGAGTGCCGTTATAAACTAGAAAGCGATATCGCAGAGCATGGCGCTTACTATGGCGTGGTGAACAACGCAGGCATTACGCGCGATACAGCGTTCCCAGCGATGACAGAAGAAGAGTGGGACGGTGTTATCCATACCAACCTCGACAGTTTTTATAACGTGCTTCACCCATGCGTAATGCCAATGGTTCAAAAACGCAAAGGTGGCCGCATTGTTACACTTGCTTCTGTCTCTGGATTAATGGGTAATCGTGGCCAAACTAACTACAGTGCAGCTAAAGCGGGCGTTATCGGCGCAACAAAATCCCTCGCACTTGAACTGGCGAAGCGAAAAATCACCGTGAACTGTGTCGCTCCAGGTCTAATTGATACCGGTATGGTTGATGAGCATGTAAAAGAGCACGCTATGCCGCAAATTCCACTTCGTCGAATGGGTGAGCCGCAAGAGGTTGCCGGTCTGGTGAGTTATCTAATGTCTGATATTGCAGGTTACGTTACTCGCCAAGTCATTTCAGTTAACGGAGGTCTGGTATGAGTCGTCGCGTTGTCGTAACGGGCATGTCTGGTGTTACTGCTTTTGGTAACGACTGGCAATCCGTAGAACCAAAACTCAGAGCCTGTCAAAACGCCACTCAGTACATGCCAAGCTATGAGCAGTACGAAGGTCTCAATACTAAGCTTGCCGCGCCTGTAGACGATTTTGAATTGCCAAAACACTACAAACGCAAACAAGTTCGCGGAATGGGTCGTGTGTCTAAACTGGCGACCGTTGCGACTGAAAATGCTCTGCAACAAGCGGGGCTAATCGGTGCAGAAGTACTGACGAATGGACAAACTGGCATTGCCTACGGTTCATCAACGGGCAGTACCGATGCGATCGGTGCCTTTGGCGTAATGCTCAATGACAAAACGACCAAGGCAATTACCGCGACTACCTATGTACAAATGATGCCTCATACAACCGCGGTCAACGTCGGACTGTTCTTCGGCCTGAAAGGACGAGTGATCCCAACGAGCAGTGCGTGTACTTCAGGCAGTCAAGCCATTGGTTACGCCTATGAAGCAATCAAGCATGGTTATCAAACCGTCATGGTTGCGGGTGGAGGCGAAGAACTGTGCCCGACTGAATCCGCGGTGTTTGATACTCTTTTTGCCACCAGTTTGAAAAACGACGCGCCTAAAAGCACACCTAGACCTTATGACACTCATCGCGATGGCTTAGTGATTGGTGAAGGTGCTGGTACTTTAATTCTGGAAGAGTATGAACATGCTAAGGCTCGCGGTGCTAAAATCTACGCTGAAATCATTGGCTTTGCCAGCAACTGTGATGCAGCCCATGTCACCCAACCACAGATGGAAACCATGCAAATCTGTATGGAGATGGCATTAGAAAATGCAGGCATCAAAGCGGAGCAGATCGACTATGTCTCGGCACACGGAACCGCCACTGATCGTGGTGATATCGCAGAGAGTAACGCAACCGCCAACGCACTGGGCAAGGTACCCATCAGTTCTCTAAAGAGTTATTTTGGTCATACTCTTGGGGCCTGTGGTGCGATTGAGGCGTGGTTAAGCCTAGAGATGATGCACACTGGTTGGTTCAGCCCAACATTGAACTTAGACTCTCTTGACGAGCAGTGTGGCAACCTTGATTACATCACTGGCAATGGTCGAGAGTTAGAGGTCGAATATCTGATGAGTAACAACTTCGCCTTTGGTGGCATCAACACTTCGATCATCTTTAAGAAGATCTAAGTTAACTCTCCGTGATAAAAAGATTTTTTCTTAGGTTGTCGTTCTACTCAATTAAAGCCCTCAATGAGGGCCTTAATATCAATGTGAATAAAAAACAACCAACTTTAGCAAAATATCTCTTTACAACCGTGTGGAATAAGGTAAGATTTATTCGCTCTGCAATTCAGAGTTATTAGTGAAACTGCAAGTCAAAAGTAAATCCTTAGAATTCCTGCGTTACCGGCGTTATCCTCTGTGTTTCCCTTAGCTTCATTGTTACATTAAATAGTTCAAATTTTCAGCGCATAAACGAAGATTAATTCAATTTATATAAGGGACAGATTATGTCTAACAAAACTACTGGTATCGTTAAATGGTTCAACGAAGAGAAAGGCTTCGGTTTCATCACTCCTGAAAACGGCGGCGCTGACGTATTCGTACACTTCCGTGCAATCGCTTCTGAAGGTTTCAAAACTCTGAAAGAAGGTCAACACGTATCTTTCGAAGTTGAACAAGGTCAAAAAGGCCCACAAGCTGCTAACGTTGTAGCTGCTTAATTTTAGATTGACCTTAGCGTCATCTATTTAAGATTAAAAAAAACCAGCCCTAGTGGCTGGTTTTTTATTTGTCGGAATTTTGCTCTACCACATCAAATCATCTGGCACGACAAAATCAGCGTATGGATCATCTTCTGCTGGAAGGTCTTCAGCTGGCGCATTCTGCTCAATGATCGCACTCTCATCACGCAATGCAATTTTCTTGGCGACACTGCTAGGAATCACAACGTAAGACTCTTCACTACGCGCAATAGACAAGATCCCTTTTGCCAGTTGATCACGAACTAAAGACTCAACATAAACAGATTTTACTAACGTGCCATCGGTAAAGTTGTACTTGATGTCACCGTCTTTAAGATCGATTTTATTCATCTCGATCAGCTGTTTAATTTGCGCCTGAATTTCTTTGCTCAAGCGTTGCTCTTTCTGTTCATTGCTCAGCGCTTTATCACGTTCTTGTTGCTGACGTTTATTCTCTTCAACCGCAGCTTTGACTTCACGTGCTTGAACACGCGATTTTTTAGAACCTTTCTTCGCTTTTTTAAGCTTTTTCTCGTTCACCAAGCCCGCTTTTAGCATTTGCTCTTGGAGTGTTAATTTTGCCATGTTTCATCCAACACTATTCAATTTGTGCCCATTTTAGCGGTTCAACCTAGCCAAATAAAGGTTAGTCTTGTGATTGAATTTCACTAAGTCCAGATAAAGGCTCTAATATAACTCACAGAGTTCATATTCAATCGTGGCGACAAAATTGTTTTGTTGGACTCAAGCTAATATTTATCCGTTAATGCGCTCGACACGACGGCTTTTAACCCTATCCAGCCCCGTATCAGGTATGATTTCAGGCCATTCTGAATCATGTTTTTTTATCTCTGTCTTTGTGAGATTTGATGTGGAAAACATTTCCAAACTTGACCGTGTTCGCGCTGATTACAATGTTCACTACTGGAGCCAAGGCTTCTATGGTATCGACAATCAGGGTGAGGTGTATGTATCACCTCGCAGCGATAACGCGCACCAAATTCCATTGAGTAACATCGTTTCGCAGCTAGAGCAAAAGCAACTCAACCTGCCAGTACTAGTTCGATTCCCACAGATTTTGCACCAACGCGTGCATGGTATTTGCCAAGCGTTTAACCAAGCGATTGAAGAAAACCAATACCAAAATAACTATTTGTTGGTTTATCCAATTAAGGTTAACCAGCAAAAAGAAGTTGTTGACGAAATCCTGGAAAGTCAGGCTCAGTTGGAAACAAAACAACTTGGTCTTGAAGCTGGCAGTAAGCCTGAATTGCTCGCTGTACTCGCACTGGCGCAAAAAGCCAGCTCAGTGATCGTATGTAACGGTTACAAAGACAGAGAGTACATCCGCCTTGCCCTGATCGGCGAGAAACTGGGTCACAAAGTATTTATCGTACTAGAGAAGCTTTCTGAGCTTGATTTGGTACTAAAAGAAGCTGAAAGTTTAGGCGTTAAACCGCGCCTAGGTCTCCGCATCCGACTCGCTTCACAAGGAGCGGGCAAATGGCAATCAAGCGGTGGCGAAAAATCGAAGTTCGGCTTAGCCGCTTCTCAAGTATTGACCGTTATCGAACGCCTAAAACAGGAAGATCAGCTAGATGCAATGCAACTGGTACACTTCCACCTTGGCTCGCAAATGGCTAACATTCGCGATATCCGCAATGGCGTTAATGAGTCTGCTCGCTTTTACTGCGAACTGCGTGCTATGGGGGCTAGCATCAAATACTTCGACATTGGTGGTGGTCTAGCGATTGATTACGATGGCACTCGCAGCCAATCGTCAAACTCGATGAACTACGGTCTGATCGAGTATGCTCGCAACATCGTGAGCACTGTGGGCGACGTATGTCAGCAGTATGAACAGCCAGTTCCTGTTATTATTTCAGAGTCAGGTCGTTCTTTAACTGCTCATCATGCGGTATTGATCACGAACGTTATTGGTACGGAAGCGTATCATCCAGAGCATGTGGTTGCACCCGATGCAGAAGACCCAACTTTGCTACAAAATATGTGGCGTAGCTGGGAAAACCTCCAAGATGGCAGCGATGCACGAGCTCTGATCGAGATCTATAACGATACTCAAAGTGACTTAGCAGAAGTGCATTCTCAGTTTGCGACTGGTGTACTGAATCTTCAGCAACGTGCATGGGCAGAGCAGCTTTCGCTTCGAATTTACTTCGAACTAAGCCGCCAAATGAGCAATAAAAACCGCTTCCATCGCCCAATTCTGGACGAGCTGAACGAACGACTAGCGGATAAGTTCTTTGTCAACTTCTCGCTGTTCCAGTCTCTACCGGATGCTTGGGGTATCGATCAAGTCTTCCCTATTCTGCCTCTATCAGGTTTGGAAAATGTGGAAGACCGTCGCGCGGTCATGTTGGACATCACCTGTGACTCAGATGGTGCAATTGAACAGTACGTTGAAGGTCAAGGCATCGAAACTACCTTGCCAGTGCCCGCTTGGAACAAAGACAAACCATACTTAATGGGCTTTTTCCTCGTTGGCGCGTACCAAGAGATCCTTGGTGATATGCACAACCTATTTGGTGATACTCACAGCGCGGTTGTCACGGTTGACGACACGGGCAACACGGTCATTGAGCGTATAGACGTGGGTGATACCGTTGAGGACATGATGCGTTACGTTCATATCGACGTCGATAAGATTCGTCACCACTATCGTGAACTGGTTGCCGAGCGCGTAGAAGCGAGCGAGCAGAAAACCGTTCTAGAAGAATTAGAAGGTGGCCTAGCGGGTTACACCTATTTAGAGGATTTTTAAATGAATGATTTGTTCACTAAGACTGATTATTCACTCTACTCAAACTCGATGAGTTTTATGCGCAAGCCGTACCTGCGCAACCCTGTTTCAGCCGACGCCGATTTGGTGGTATTCGGTGTGCCGCTAGATATGGCGACATCAGGTAGACCAGGTGCACGTATGGGGCCGGATGCGATTCGTCGCGCGTCAGTCAATCTGGCTTGGGAAGGCAAAAAGTTCCCATGGAACTTCAACGTCTTCGACCGTGCGAAAGTTATCGATGCGGGCGACTTAGTGTTTGATTGTGGCGATGCTGAAGACTTCACTTACCGTTTAGAAGCGGCAACCAGTGAAATCCTAAAAAGCGGCAAGACCATGTTAGCTTTGGGTGGCGATCACTTCATCACTTTGCCGATTTTACGCGCTTACGCGAAACATCACGGTGAGATGGCTCTGATCCACTTTGACGCACATACCGATACTTATGCTAACGGCAGCAGCTATGATCACGGCACCATGTTCTATCATGCGCCAAACGAAGGGCTGATTTCACCGAAGCATTCGGTTCAGATCGGTATCCGTACTGAATACAAACAAGATGGTCACGGCTTCAACGTTATCAATGCGATGGAAGCGAACGACCTGAGCGCAGAGGAGATCGTAGCACGTGTTCGTGACATCATTGGTGATAAGCCTGTGTATGTAACGTTTGATATCGACTGTCTCGATCCAGCCTTCGCTCCGGGTACAGGAACACCCGTTTGTGGCGGTCTGAACTCAGATAAAGTGTTGAAGATTCTACGTGGTTTAGCTGGCATCAACGTTGTTGGCATGGACGTAGTGGAAGTCTCTCCACCTTATGACCAGAGTGACCTTACAGCGCTTGCAGGAGCAACCATTGCTCTTGAACTGATGTACGTATGGGCTTCTAATCGCGAAAGCGAATAATCTTAAAGCTCATCCATTTATCGACCAAATGCCAGCATTTTTGCTGGCATTTGTTCTATCTGTGCCGCTAGATTTATGCTCTGAAGTGTTGGGGAGTTGTTCCTGTCCAGCGTTTAAATGCTCGACGAAAATTAGCGCTATCACTGTAGCCAAGGCGAAACGCAATCTCTTCTACCGTTAAACGCGTCCCAACCAGATACTCTTTAGCCAGATCGGCACGCACTTCATTCAAAAGCTGCTGATAACTCGTGCAGCACTGTTCCAAGTGCCGTCTCAACGTTCTCTCAGAACATCCGAACTGAACCGCAAGCCGCTCGGCATCAAACCGCAGTACTAACTCATCCTGATTGAACTTCACCTGACAAGCAAAGCGCTGCTGATACTGGCGGTGATATTCAGGAGCAGCGTAAGGGAGGTGAATCGCTGTCACATTAAGCTCGCGTCCCGTTAGCCCCAAGAACAGAAAGGCTATAGAGCTAAGGAAGTACTCATCCCTCCTAGAGAAGGGGCTGCCTTCTGGGAGAGTGGCCACCCTAGGAATTTAGCGGTAGGTTGCCAAAAGCTCTACGGCTCCAACAATAAGTGGAAAAAGCAGTACGGCTATCATAAACGCTCACTATCAGAGACAGCAATGTATCGAGTTAAGCAGTTGTTCGGTGGGCGATTAAGTCTGACAAACTACAATGCTCAGGTTGGTGAAACTTACGCCATGATAAAAGCGTTAAACAAGCTCACAGGACTAGTATGCCCGAAACGATGGTGATCGCCTAACATTTAGTCATGTTAGGCGTGTTTTTAACTGAAATCGAATTAGGAAACAAAGCCGATTTTTATCTAAATCATCAGGGGATTCCTCAGAGCGGAACATCCAATAGCTCGAAGACCGAGTCGAAAACATGACAAGTGCTTGTATCAAAGTTAAATACCAAGCAATTTTTCAATAAAAGTTGAAAATATAATTCCTATATAGCTCCACATACCTAAAGCATTAACCCACATAAACACTTTAAATTTCGTTGATTTGGTTGTTGAACGCTTACGTATGAATGGGTATTTAACCCAATAATCAAAGCAACGGCTACCAATCTCCCAAGACAATTGATATTTAGGACGCATATAACCATTGTGGTCATAATACTTATCAAGATCTTTCGCTAACTGCTGATCAATAAAAATTATATGTTTTAAACTACCTAAGCTAACAACTGCACTCATAAAGACAGCTGGCACAGACCAAACAATGGCATAAGCAGAAAGCAAACCAACAACAATAGTTTCAAGATCTTTAAGAACCTCAATCACAGAAAATCCTCACCCCATTCATAAAGTTCGATTGTCTTTTCATACATGATATCTCCAATCGCTTTGCCAGTTGTTGCTCCAACGACACCGCCAACGGCCCCACCAACAACCGCTCCACCGATGGCAGCAAGAGCAAGTATCGGAGTTGAGGCCGTTACACCAACAGCAAGCACAAATAGACTAACACCAACTGTTCCGCCCTTTAGGCCTCCATACCAGCCACCAATAAACCCAACGACTTCACGAGTTGTTGTCTTGCCACACTCGCCAGTACCATCCACCTTGCACGCTTCGAAAATGTTATCGACACCGCTAACGGCCCCCACAAGTAAACCAACATAACCCACACCTCTGGCGGCAGAAATTCCAAGAGCAATATTACCAATCCGCTTCCCTAATTCTTTTACAAAGCCGGTCTTGAGAATTTCATCCGCATTGTGAACGACTGATTTAGTGGATAGCTTTAGATTGCGCTTGATTTGCGT